>JAUZRX010000032.1 GCA_030949985.1 Acidobacteriota bacterium | reverse complement strand
GCCAATCACTTCGTTCTGCTGGTTTGGCGCGGTTGCTAGAATTCACCACCTGTGACCTCTGGAGCCGATCGGTGGCTTGCCGGCATTCGCCGGATCCCGCCCGCGTAGGATCGATCATGGCGACCCGGGGGCGGTATTCTGGCTACCGGAGGGTAAACTCCCCTTCGAGTGTCGGTGCGGTTGCCCGGCATCGAACACGTGGGCGCGGGGCGGGCGGCTTTCGGAGACGAGGTTTCTGCGATGGGCCATCAAGGAAGAGCGAGGGGAATGGCACTTTGGGCGCTGGCGGCGCTCCTGCTGGTGCCGGGATGCGGCGACGCAGGGGCACCGACTGCGCCGGTGACCCTGGAGCGGGGGGCCGTGGCGAGTTCCTACCCGTTGGCGGCGGAGATCGGCCGGCAGGTGCTCGAGCGGGGGGGCAACGCCGTCGACGCTGCGGTGGCGGTGCATTTCGCTCTGGCCGTTTGCTTTCCCAACGCGGGCAACATCGGCGGCGGTGGTTTCATGCTGATCCACTTGCCCGGCGGCGGCGTCGAGGCTCTTGACTACCGCGAAACCGCCCCCGCCGGCGCCGAGGAGGCCCTTTTCCAGGACAGCGCAGGAAACGTGGTGGCGGGGCTCAGCCTTCACTCGCACCTGGCGGCAGGCGTTCCGGGGTCGGTGCGCGGCATGTGGGCGGCCCATCGGCGCTACGGCTCGCGGCCCTGGGCGGAGTTGCTCGAGCCGGCGATCGACATCGCAGAGAGGGGATTCGAGATCGACGCATGGTCCGCCGCTTCCCTCGAGCGCGCCCGAGCCGCCTTCAAGAGGTTGCCGGCCGTCTACCGCCGGCTGAACAACTTCGTGGACTATTTCGGAGTGACCCGTGGACAGGTGCTGCGGCAACCCGAACTGGCGGCCACCTTGCGGCGCATCGCCGACGAGGGGGCCGCAGACTTTTACGAGGGGCAGACAGCCCGCCTGATCGTCGAGGAAATGCGCCGCGGCGGCGGCCTGATCACCCTCGAGGACCTGGCGGCCTACGAAGCTCGCTGGCGCCGGCCGGTGGAAGGTCGCTTTCGCGATCGGCGCGTCGTTTCCATGCCGCCCCCCTCATCGGGAGGTATCGCCCTGGTCGAGATGCTCAACATGCTCGAGCATTTTCCTGTTCAGCGCTGGCACTCCGCCGAGCAGGTGCACCTGGTGGCGGAGATCGAGAAGCGGGTCTTTGCCGACCGGGCGGCACTGATGGGGGATACCGACTTCTACCCCGTCCCCGTGGCGGGGCTGCTCGACGAGGACTACGCCGCCGCGCGCGCAGCAGAGATCGAATTGGCTCGCAAGAGCGACCCGCAGAGCATCGGGGCGGGCCGGCCCCGGCTGGAAAGCACCGAAACCACCCATTTCTCGGTGGTTGACCGGAACTTGATGGCGGTCAGCAACACCACCACCCTCAACGCTTCCTACGGCAGTGGCATCGTGGTGCGGGGTGCGGGTTTCCTGCTCAACAACGAGATGGATGACTTTTCCGCCAAGCCCGGCGTCCCCAACCTCTTCGGTGTGGTGGGTGGCGAGGCAAACAAGATTGAGGCGGGCAAGAGGATGCTCTCGTCGATGACGCCCACGTTCGTCTTCGATCGGCAGGGGCGACTCGAGCTGGTCCTCGGCAGCCCCGGTGGCCCGACGATCTTCACCACGGTGTTTCAGGTGATTGTGAACGTGGTGGACTACGGAATGAGTCTCGAGGAGGCGGTGGCGGCCCCCCGTTTCCATCACCAGTGGCCGCCGCCGGCTGCCGATCGGGATCCCATTCGCTGTGAAAGCCGGCAGGGCTTCCGCCTGCCGCGGGCCTCCCTCGCCGGGCTGCGGCGCATGGGCTACGCTATCGAGGAGGTTCGGGAAATCGGCGACGTGCAGGCGGTGGGTTTGCGTCGCGGCCGTGCGCTGGCGGTTTCCGATCCTCGGCGGGTCGGCGGTCTACGGCTTTCCGCCGTGCCCTGAAAAGAAGCCAAAAGGAGGCTCTCATGCTGCACGTCATCAAGACCGACAAGACCGTGGACCAGGTCGTGGCCGATCTCGACCGCTCCGTCACCGCACAGGGTTTCGCAGTTTTACACAGCTATGACCTCAAGGAGAAGATGCGGTCGAAGGGCGTGGACTTCACCCGCGAGTGCCGGGTGCTCGAGGTCTGCAACCCGCACCACGCGGCCAAGGTGCTTGGCAGCGACATGCGCGTCAGCATGGCTCTGCCCTGCCGCATCTCGGTCTGGGACGAGGGAGACGGCAAGGCGGTGATCGGCATGATGCTGCCCCGCCAGATGCTCGAGGTCTTCGGTTCCGACGATGCCATGCAGGCCGTGGCCGACGAGGTCGAGTCTGCGATGCTGAAGATGGTGGAGCAGGCGAGCTGAGCGCAGTGCCCGATCCGATCTACCTCGACTACAACGCGACCACTCCCGTCGATGCTCGCGTGGCGGCGGCCATCGAACCCTGGCTGCGGGAGCACTTCGGCAATCCCTCGAGCGGCCACGTCTTCGGTCGCCGGGCGCGGGAGGCGGTGGAACGTGCCCGGGAGCAGGTGGCGGCGTTGATCGGCGCCCGGCCCGACGAGATCGTCTTCACCGCTTCGGGCAGCGAGTCGAACAACATGGTGATTCAGGGGTGTGCCCGCGGGGCTCGTCCCGATCGGGTGCACCTGGTCTGCTCGGCGATCGAACATCCGGCGGTGCTCGAGCCCTGCCTGGCCATGGAGGAGGAGGGGCATCGACTGAGCGTGGTGAAGGTGGACGGGCGGGGGAGGGTGGCTCCGGAGGCGGTGGAGGCGGCGCTGACGGAGGACACCCGCCTGGTTTCTGTGATGCACGCCAACAACGAGGTGGGGACGATTCAGCCGATCGCCGCCATCGCCCGCCTGGCCCACGCCCGCGGTGCTCTTTGTCACACCGATGCGGCCCAATCCCTGGGCAAGATACCCGTGGACGTGGGAGCGCTGGAGGTGGATCTGCTCACTATCGCCGGGCACAAGCTCTACGCGCCCAAGGGTATCGGCGCGCTCTACATCCGCCGGGGTGTGGAACTGGCGCGGTTGATCCACGGAGCGGGCCACGAGGCCGGACGCCGGGCGGGTACCGAGAGCGTGCCGCTGATCGTCGGGCTGGGAGAGGCCTGCCGGTTGGCCGCCGGGCATCTGGACGCCGGCGAGGCGCGACGTCTCGAAACGCTGCGGGAACGCCTCTGGCAGGGTCTGCGGCCCGCAGGCGACCTTCTCCGCCACGGCGCGGCGGAGCAGAGCCTGCCCAACACTCTCAGCGTAGGCTTCCGTGGCATCGAGGCCGATCGTCTGCTCGAGGCCATCGCCCCCGCCGTCGCGGCCTCCGCGGGGGCAGCCTGCCACGCCGCCGGCGTCAGTGTCTCCTGGGTGCTCCACGCCATGGGGGTCGACGCCGAGTGGGCCCGGGGCACCCTGCGCCTGACGGTGGGGCGCCCGACCACGGAAGACGAGGTGGACCGGGCCGCCGAGGCCATCGTGGCAGCCGTCCGGAGGCTTCGGGGAAGCCGCTTTTAGCGCCGATCCTTGTTTTCTCGATCAGCCGATCGCCCCGCACCGGGGGAAGGTCGCTCGCGCCTCGAGGGCGGGGGAAGGTATTGACAGGCCGGGGGCTGGTTTGGGAATATCATGCCGGCAGGATGTCTCGCGGGGGGACTTCGTGGAAAACAACTTCGTGGAAAACAGAGTACGCCCGTTTCCCCGCTTCCGGGCAACGGCTGCGTCCGGGGCCGATGCGAGGAGGGAGCCCGAATGAAACTCCGGCCGGTATTCGCCCTCTTTTTCTTCATCGTCTGCGCGTTTCTCCTGGTTGCGCACGCTCAGGAGGGTGCCGGCATCGAGTGGGAGGTCCTCAACGAAGAGGCGATGACGCTCAATGACGCCGGTCGGTATGACCGTGCTTTCGTAGTGGCTCGAAAGGCGCTTGAAGTCGCCGAGGAAAATGTCGGGAAGGACCATCCCGACGTGGCGACGACCCTCAACATCCTGGCCGGTCTCTACCAGGTCCAAGGCGACTACGCCATGGCCGAGCGCCTCTACGAACGCGCCCTGGCGATCCGGGAAAAGGCGCTGGCCCCCGACCATCCCGATCTGGCCACGAGTCTCAACAACCTGGCCCTGCTCTACCACCTGCGGGGTGACTACGATCAGGCCAAGCGACTCTACAAGCGTTCCCTGGCGATCATCGAAAAGGTGTTCGGCCCCGACTCTTCCCCCGTGGCGTTGGGCCTCAACAACTTGGCCGGTCTCTACGAAACGCAAGGTGAATACGCCGCGGCTGAGCCGCTCTACAGGCGTTCCCTGGCGATCATCGAGAAGATGTCCGGTCCGGAGGATCCCGAGCTGGCCCGGGGCCTCAACAACCTGGCCCTGCTCTACCAGAAGTGGGGCGACTACGTGCAGGCCATGGCACTCTACAAGCGGGCCCTGGCGATCCGGAAGAAGGTCCTGGCGCCCGACCATCCCGACCTGGCCATGAGCCTTCACAATCTGGCCACTCTCTACGAGCAGCAGGGCGGTTATGACGTGGCCGAACCGCTCTACCAGCGTGCTCTGGCGATCTTCGAGAAGGCCTACGGTCCGGATCATCCCGATGTGGCCATGAGTCTCGACAACCTGGCCCTGCTCTATTTCGAGCAGGGTGACTACGCGCGGGCCATGCCGCTCTACGAGCGTGCCGTGGCGATCCGGGAGAAGGTGCTGGGTTCCGATCATCCCCTTGTGGCCATGAGCCTCAACAACCTGGCTAGTTTCTACGAGGAGCAGGGCGACGAAGACAGGGCCAGGGCTTTCTACGAGCGCTCTGTGGCGATTTTCGAAAAGGCCCTGGGCCCCGACCATCCCGACCTGGCCACGAGTCTCAACAATCTGGCCCTGCTCTGCGGCAAACAGGGCGACTACTCGCGGGCCGAGCGACTCTACAAGCGCGCTCTGGCGATCCGGAAGAAGGTCCTGGGCCCCGACCACCCCGATCTGGCCATGAGTCTCCACAACCTGGGCGGTCTCTACTACATGCGGGGTGACTACGCCCAGGCCGAGTCGCTTTTCGAGCGTGCCCTGGCGATGAGGGAGAAGTCGCTCGGCCCCAACCACCCCGCTGTGGCCGCGAGCCTCGAGAGTCTTGCGCTCGTGTATCGATCTACACATCGCGAGGGTCAAGCCGATCGACTGGAGCAACGTGCGGCGATCATTCGTGGCTTCGAACGTTGAGCCGGCCGCGCGGCCGGTCCACTTCGGTGACGGCGGGTGCGTCGCCACGAGATTCGAAACCGACCCGAGTGCTGGAGAGACAGGAAAACGCCCATGTCCGAACTCATTTCCATCGACCAGATGCCTTCCGTGCCGGAAATCGATGTACCCGGTCAGTTGTACTTCTTGCTGCGGAGGCCGGTGCTCGCGGGGATGCGGAAGCCGCATCCAACGTGGCTTCGAACGTACTGGCAGTCGCTGCACGACGCTGGATTGAGAGGGGTGGTCTGCCTTTCGAGCGAGACTCCATCCTACTGCCCCCGCCCTCTGCGGATCGTACATGCCTCAAAGCTGGAAGATCTCGCGCACGGAGGATTCCCGCGGCATCCGGGCGACGAGCTGAGAAAGATCGAGAAGGCGGTCTCGTGTGTCCTGGAAAGGCTCGACGCCGGAGAGGGCGTGGTGGTTCACTGCGTCGGCGGTCGGGGGCGGACGGGCACCGTGCTGGGCTGTGTGCTTCGAGAGCGGGGAGTGTCGGCGAAGGACATCATCGACCACCTCGACACACTGCACAAAAAACGCGGCCGGTCCGGCTGGCCGGAGTCTTCCTGGC
>JAUZRX010000031.1 GCA_030949985.1 Acidobacteriota bacterium | reverse complement strand
GAGCGCTGCGGCCAGGGCCAGACCGGCCCCGGCCGCCCGCTCGCGCATCACGGTCATCCGGTACGGCATGTCGCTGCCGTTCCGGACCCTGGCCTCGGATGCCGTACTCGATGCTCGACTCACTGTCCACGTACTGCCGGTAACGGTTGCCGGCATCGTCGTAGAAGAAGATGAGCCCGCCGAAGCGGCGCACGGGGGACCTGACGACATCGCCGAGCCCCTGGATCTGCCAGACGGCGTCCTCGGCGTGCAGCATCACGGTCCGTGTCTCCCCGGGGGCGATCTCGGCCGGACCGTTGGCGTCCACTTTCAGCACCTGGCGGATATACTCCTCGGGATAACCCTCGATGCTCCGCGCCAGGGCCGCTCCCGCGGCGCCGGGCAGGGCCTCGGGGTCCTTGACGAAGCGGATGCCGGCGGTGGCGAACTCGGCGACCCGAACGGGCCGTTCCGCATTGTTGGTGATCCGCACCTCCAGCTTCAGCGCCCGCTTGGGCAGGTTGTAGATTGCCTGCAGGGCCCGGGCCTTCACCAGCGGTTCCGGCTCCTCCAGCGGGTCGACCGGCGTCTTGCCGGTCTGCAGCGGCATGACCACAGGGTGGTCCGCGTTGGCCTTGATGGTCGTGCCGATGACGATCACCACCGTGGCGGCGAGCACGACGACACCCGCGACCACGTCCTGGCGGGTGATGATGAGCTTGTGGTCGACGTTCTCCTGCAGCGCCCGGTAGCGCGGGATCAGGGTCGGCCTCCTGACCCACCAGATCAGCCAGGCGGCGCCGAACAGCAGCCAGAAGATGTGATGGCCGTAGATGTTGCCGAGGCTGTAGGTCTCCAGGTTCTCCACCTGGATCTGCCCGTCACGCCCGGCCCGCACCGGGGCGACGTAGTCCGACCAGGCCCCGCCGACACTGGTCCATTCGCCCGGCCCCGCGATCGGCCCGCTGCCGGTCACCTGGAGCGACGGGTGGATGTGCCAGGTTCCCGGGATGCGGGCCTGCATGACCAGCTTGAACTCGTAGGTATGCCCCAGCTCCAGCCCGGTGGACTTCACCAGCGGGGTGCCGTTGATGTAGGTCTCCCGCTTGGCGAACACCGCCGCCGGTCCGGCCGACTGCAGATAGACCGGATCCGGGTTCTTGATGCTGGCGGGCCAGTATTTCCTCACCGGCAGATAGACCTTGCCGGTGATGGTGAGCATGTCACCCACCTTCATGTTCTTGAGGTCACCGTTGCTGGCTTCCCACTTGACGTCGT
>JAUZRX010000030.1 GCA_030949985.1 Acidobacteriota bacterium | reverse complement strand
AGCGTGACGCTCGAGCAATGGCGGAACGGTCAGTTGATCTCGACTTCAACCACTACGTTCAACGCGGACATCGGTCAGAGCATCCTGTGTGACGAGAGCTGCAAGGTGTCGCTATGCACGGCTACGTGCCGCGTCCTGTATAGCTCCTTGGTCGTTTTCGGAGACTGCCGGAATAGTGCCCACATCTGCCCGGAGAATCAGAACCTTGCGACCTGTCAGTGCGCGCACGAAGTCCCTTTCTCACAGCTACTGGTGCTGATCACCGGTGATGTCCTTCGGGCGACCGTTACTCCTGGACCGACGACGATCGATCCCGACATGAGCAACAATGTGAAAGAAATAACAGTGCCATGACAGCGGGGCCGGAGCGTTGTCAGGTCCTCGGTGGATCCGCAACGCTCCGGCTTCCTCTGGGCGGGGAACACGGCATGAATGATAGACAACAAGTCAGCTTGATGAGGTGGTTGCGCACTGTAGTTCTCACATCATGCTGCCTGGCGATACCCGGGGTCGCCTGGGGAATCGCGTCGAGTAGCCGGTCGGATGCGATTGATGTCGTGATACGGGTCATTCCGGAAGTCGTCGGGGATCGGGGCCTTTCCAGCGAGTTCGAGAACGACCTCCTCGTCAACCACCATGTTGTCTTCGTGAAGCCCGTTTTTCGAGGCCGGAGCGTGTTGAGGTCAAGGCTGTCCCGGCAATACCGCCTGCACCGCTATTTCTGGTTGCGATTTCCGGGCGGTGTGGATGCCGATTGGATTGTCCGGCGGCTCGAGGGGGATCCGCGGATCGAGTATGCGGTAGTCGAGAAGATCTATCGTGCCTGTGAAATCACCCAGGCGATGTCGAACGATACTCACTTTGGCGAGCAGTGGGATCTCCAGAACACGGGTCAGCAAGGAGGCAAGCCGGGTGCCGACATTGATGCGGTGGAAGCCTATCCTCTTGCCAGTGGTGATTCGAGGGTCGTCGTTGCCGTCCTGGACGACGGTGTCGACGGTCGGCACAGGGAACTGCATCGCCGAATCGTACCTTTCGGCGACTCTTTTTGCTGTGGTACGAGTGAGCAGATTTATAACCCCGAGGCGGTCGGGGCGGACGCGCATGGCACGAGGGCTGCCGGCATTGCTGTCGCGGAGTCGGACAACGCCTTTGGGGTTGCCGGCGTGGACAACTGGGGCCTGCTGATGCCGGTCAAGGTTGGGGAAGGGGGCGGCTACGGTGGCCTCGCGATTGCTGACGGGATTCGACACGCTGCCGACCGTGGCACCGAAGTGATCAGCATGAGTCTCGGAGGAGCAGGAAGCTCTGTATTGAGCGATGCTGTGGGCTACGCCTTCGCTTCGGGTGTCGTGATGGTCGCGGGTGCCGGCAACGTGAATGCGCCAGTGGTCGCCTACCCGGCCGCCTATCCGGAAGTGATTGCCGTGGGAGCCACCAACCGCTTCGATCAGCTCGATCCCAATTCCGCGTACGGTCCCGATCTCGACGTGGTGGCACCCGGCAGGGACATCCCGACCGTGCGGCCATTCTCCGACGAGGACACCTTCGATCTGTTCAGCCTCACCTCCGCAGCGACGCCTGTGGTGGCCGGTCTGTGCTCCGTACTCAAAGCCGTGGACCCGACTCTCACTCCGGGCCAGGTGATGGACATCGTCCGGCGCAGCGCGGACGACCAGGTGGGTGAGCCGGAGCGAGACCTACCGGGGCGCGACGACTTCTACGGCTGGGGGCGGGTCAACCTGCTGCGAGCGGTGGAAGAGCTGGGCCTGGTCAGTCGCGACCGGGTGCACGTGCAGCAGATCCGCCTCGAGCGCAGCGATCCGCAGACCCTGGAGGTGCGGGTCTGGGTGGTGGACGACCTGACGGGAGTCGAGGAGGGAGTGCTGGTGGAGGGGCGCCTCCAGGCGCCGGACGGCTCCGAGCAGCAACTCAGCGCCACCACGGGTGGCAGCGGGATGGCCGTGTTGGCCCACCAGCCGGGCGGAACTCTGCCGGCGGGGGCCTGGACCTTCACCGTGGACCAGCTCTCCAAGCCGGGCTTCACCTACGACGCCGCGGAGAACCGGGAAACCGCACGGACCCACGACCCCGACCTGGACGGGATCCACGTGGCTCTGGTCACCATGGCGGAATGGGATCAGTACGGCATCGTGGAGACCTGGGTGCAGGTGCTCGACGACGACGGCTTCCCGGAGGGCGACGTGGAGGTCGACGGCACCCTCGAGTTTCCGGACGGCTCGACGATGCCGATGAGCGATCCGACCAGCTTCGCCGGAGGGGGCATCGCCTACTTCCGCTACAACCCCAGCCCCGACCCCACGCCCGTCGGGACCTACACCTTCCGCGTCACGGCGATCCGCAAGAGCGGTTTTACCTGGGAGACCGACAAGGACGTGCCCCTGACGGCGACGCTGGAGGTACTCGACGACAACGGCGACGTGGACGGCGACGGGGTGATCAACAACGACGACCTGTGCGTGGATCTCCCCAACCCGGGCCAGGAAGATGCCGACGGGGACGGCTTCGGCGACCTCTGCGACCTCTGCCCCGAGGTGGCAGATCCGGCCCAGGAGGACCACGACGGCGACGGCGTGGGCGACCGCTGCGATTGCGCC
>JAUZRX010000029.1 GCA_030949985.1 Acidobacteriota bacterium | reverse complement strand
GGACTGGGCGTCCACGTTGGGCCAGGGGTTCTTCGCCTTGCCATGCTCCTGGAGTACCTTCGGCGCGACCTGGTAGACCATGTTGACCAGCTTGAAGAGCGGGTCGTCGGGCAGGTGCTTGAGGCAGAACTCCCGCTGGGAGGAGTAGCGCGGGTCCGTCTTGCGCAGCACCGCGTGTCCGTAGCCGGGGATCACCTGGCCGGAGTTGAGGGTCTCCCACAAGGCCTTCTCGATGACCTCCTCGGTGGGCTCCTGGTCTCCCAGGCGATCCATCAAGGCCTGGGTCCAGCGCAGCACTTCCTGGTTGGCCAGGCCGTGGAGCGGGCCGGCCAGCCCGTTGATCCCCGCGGAAAGGGCGTAGTAGCAGTCGGACAGGGCCGAGGCCACCAGGTGCGTGGTGTGGGCCGAGACGTTGCCCGACTCGTGGTCGGAGTGGAGGATGAAGTACATCCGTGCCACGTCATCGTAGGGGTGCGGGATGCCCATCATGTGGGAGAAGTTGCCGCCGAAGTCCAGCTCGGGGTCTGCGGCGATGGGCGTGTCGGCCTTGTACTTCATGCGGTAGATGTAGGCCGCGATGGCCGGCAGTTTGGCCAGCAGGTTCGAGGCGTCCTCGTACATCGGATCCCAGTACTCGAACTTGGTCATTCCCTCGTTGTAGCGGCGGGCGAAGTTGGACTCCCGCTGCATGGCCACGATCGCAGCGGAGAACATCGTCATCGGGTGGGTATCACGAGGCATGGCGCGCAGCAGGTCGTGGAGGTACTCGGGAACCCGGGCCCGAGCCTTGAAATCACGGACCACTTCCAGGGTCTGCTCCACTTGGCGTGGCGGAACTCGATTCCCGCCACGTCGGCTCCCACCAGTTGCAGCTTGCGGGGGCCCTCGAAGCGGGCGCGGGCCTGGATCACTTCCACGCCCCGAGCCTTGAGAAGCTGATCGACGCCGCGGCTGAGGATCGTGACGACCTTCTCCTTGTTGGCCCGCAGGGCCTTCAGGTTGATGCTGACCTCGCCACTGACCACGCCGAAGTTCTTGGAGCGGCGGGCTGCCTCGGCAATCTCCGCGCTGTGGATCAACGTCTTGGAGGGGATACAGCCCTCGAGCAGGCAGACTCCACCCCGGCGCGGGCGCTCCTCGACGAGAATCACTTCCTTGCCCAGGTCGGCGGCCCTCAAGGCAGCGACATAACCTCCCGGTCCGCCGCCAATCACCACTACGTCCGTTTGCTGGCTGAGGCTTCCCATGACCATTGCGGTCTCCTTCCCGTCGCCCGAGTCGGGGGACTATCGCTCCAAGAGCCAGGTCAGGGGGCTCGAGAGAAGCTCGCCCAGCCGCCGCATGAAGCGTGCTGCATCGGCGCCGTCGGCGATGCGGTGATCGAAGGCCAGGGTCAGCGGCAGAATCGTGCGCACGACGATCTCGCCATCACGTACCACCACCTTCTGCTCGGCCCGCCCCATGCCCAGGATCGCCACCTCCGGGTAGTTGATGGTGGGGATCAGCCGCGCTCCCGCGATGGGGCCCACGTTGGTGATGGTGAAGGTGCCGCCCTGCATCTGGGCCGGTGCCAGGGTTCAGCCGCGGGCCTTGAGAGCCAGGCGCTCGATCTCTGCCGAGATCTCGACAATGCTCTTCGCCTTGGCATCCTGGATCACGGGGGCCAGCAGACCGCGGGGCGTGTCGGCGGCGAAGCCGATGTTGTAGAACTTCTTGGTGATGATCTCCTCCCTGAGCGGATGTCCGAGAGAGCGAGTCTACCGGCCGCGCCGGGCCAGGGAATCGCCCCTCTACCGACTCGTTGAGGACCACTACGAAACCTCCAAGCAGCTCTACGACGAGCGCTTCGCCCGCTCTCACGGTTTCCGGCGCCCGGAGATCGACAAGACGTTGCTGGCCTTCCTCGACTGCGGCTTGCCGGAACACGGCTTCGCACGACTCCGCTGCGATCAGTGCCGCAAGGACCTCTTCGTCGCCTTCTCGTGCAAGACCCGCGGCTTCTGCCCTTCCTGCCAGGCCAAGAGATCCGCCCTCTGGGCCGAGTGGGCTGGCGACCACTTGCTTCTACCGGTCCGCCACCATCAATGGGTCTTCGTATTGCCAAAGCGCCTGCGTCTCTACTTCCTCTACGATCGTGCCCTGCTTGGCGACATGGCTCGCTGCGCCGCCCTGTCGATCCGCAGGCTCTACCACGACCGGGCTGTCGATCAGGAGATCGATCCTGATGGCCTGAACCCCGGCGTCGCCTTGACGATCCACACCCACGGAGATTTTTCCAATTGGCAGCCTCACATTCATTGTCTCGTGACCGCAGGGGTTGCCGATCAGCAGGGAGAGCTCACCCCTCTCGACCTGCCCTGGCCCCCCACAGCCGAAGCGGATTTCCAAGCCCGGATCCTCCGTCTCATGAAAAGACGAGAAAGACTCACGCCAGAACAGGTCGGGGAGATGCTCGCCTGGGCTCACTCTGGATTCTCTGTACACAACGCTGTCTGCGCCGATCCCTCTTCCCCCGATGAGATGATGCGCCTCGCGCCCTACCTGCTTCACCCTCCGATCGCCCTCGAGCGTCTTCGATACCACGGAAAGAGCAGACCCCTCGTCTACTCCGGCAGGCGCCCTGATCACCGCACTGGAGCCAGGAGCAGGGCCTTCGACCCCTTCGAGTTCCTCGCTGAGTTCTGCCTGCACATTCCGCCGCCACGCTTGCACCTGACGCGACTCTAAGGAGCCTACTCCACGCGACATCGGGTGGAGCAAGCGCGCCTGCCAGAGGGTTCGAAGCACAGCGTGGCCGTCAGCGGGAATGACGGCTGCGGACTGCTCCGAGGAAACCCCCTCCCCGGCCCTGCGAAAGCGGAAAGCTGACTGGACTCGCATGATCTCCAGGGTCTTCGAGGTGGATCCACATCGGTGCCCCTGCGGGGGCTCGTGGCGCATCGTCGAAGCGATCATCGAGCCCCCTGCCGCGCGCAAGATCCTCGAACACGTGCGTAAGATCAAAGCCCGGGCCAACGCACCACCGCCACCGGCCGGTTGACCATCATCCTCAATCACCACCGCCCTCGACCTTCAGCACCGCTCTTGCGAGCGGCCCGTAGCCTCTCTGCCCAGATGCATCCTCCCAGCGCCTGACAACCGAGGAGCAACGCAGCCAGGCGGGATGCATCGGCAGCCAGAAGCCGGTACTTGTTTCTGCTCGGGCCTGAAGCATCATTCACCGACCGCGAAGCTTGCTGAGAACTGCCGCGCGACTTGTCGATCTGCAACCCGGGTGGCGACCACGTAGTCGTAGCGCCCAGCGGAGAAGGCTTCGCGGGAAACGGTCCAATTGTCGATGATTCGCGTGCATCCCGGTTCCATTCTTTGGACTTGGCCCTCCACGCGGAAGGCCGGCAGCCCATTGCTCGCGATCCACCTGATGCTGGCCAGCTCGGCCCGGGGGCCGCAGAGCCATGTCACCGCCGTGAGGGTAGCGCCGTAGGAGATCGTCGACGAGGCCGGGCCGTATCCCACGGACTGTCGCTCCGAGCCGCGGGGCCAGAGGTAACGCAAGGCCCTGCGATCCGGCGCCAGGATGACCGGACCGAAGGCGTGAGCAGTAGTGGCAGTGGCATCTGGCAGAATGAAGCGCTCGCGTGCCACCCAGATTCTCTCCGCCTTGGTGGAGCGCAGATAGGCCGCAACCTCGTATTCTCCCGGCTCGAGTTCGGAGAGAGACGGCAGTGTGGATCCGTCTTCCAAGCGCAGTGCCACATCGACAGCCACCTCTCCACGGGCATTGCGCGGAAGGCCAAGGTAGGCCGCAATCTTCCAGCGGCCGTTGGTCCATTCGAGCGGTACTACTTGGATCACCAGATCATCCGCGACCGCGGGCACAGGATCGGAGTGTGGATTCCGGGCAGCGGCAGCAGGGACCCGCCCAGTTCCGATAGCGACTCGGTAGAGGTTGGGTAGCGCCTTGCCTCCGATCGTGACTCGTGCCTGCAGTACTTTTCCACGCTCGTTCTCCCGCGTCCGGAAGCCAAGCGTCAAACGGCAAACCGCGGCAGCATCGCGAAGGAGAGCCTTCAGGCCGCCGCTTCCGCGGTTATAGCTACCGCCCGTGCCATCGACCAGATTTGCCGAGAAGTTGATGGCCCACGGATGCTCGCGGGAGCCAAGGGTCCCGACATAAGCCGCCATGATCCGCGTCTGGGCGGAGGTGGCAGCCCCCCCGATCCGCTCCAATTCTTCGACGAGGTTGCCGACCACATCCTCCAGGCTAGAGCACAGTCCGAAGGTCTTGACGGGGTGAGCAGTAGATTTCTCGTGAAAGTAAACGAGAGTCTTGGGCCCTGGTGTCGTTTCCAGCCGCGTCAGGTACTCTTGTAGGATTCCAAGGGACCTGCGCTGCCTCTTTTTCTCCATCACTGCATCAGGCAGGCAGGAGGTGCCGCCGCCTTGCCTTGCACATGATCCGACATGGAGAACTCGTTCGGTAGCATCCGGATCTAGCCACTCGGTCGATGCGCCAAGACCCGCGAGTGCGTCAAGCAGCAGCTCCTTTTCCCGAGTGAAGCTACGGATGATTGCAGTGCCGAACTCTGAGGTAGCGACAACGATCTCAACCATGCTCCCATGTGGCAGCGCCGTTTCAATCCAGCGCTGGGCTGCTTCCAGCGCCGAGTTCCTTCCAGAAACAGTGAGCTGGGTTCCATCAAGATAGAGAACAAAACGACTTGGATTCGAGATGCCGACCGAGACAGGTGGGTAGGGGCGGTCCTGTTCTACATCGTATGAAGTACCGCCCTCGTCATCGGAAAGAAGCGATGACGGGCACTGCTGATCCACTGTCAGAATCTCTCGTCTTCGACCATTGACGGAGAGAGTAATCTCCTCGGGAGCCAGGGCTCCGTTCTTGCGGAAGAAGTACTTGGGATGCAGGTAGACATCCAGGAGGGCGATAGACGCCTCGGTCTTCTCCACAAGCGTGGACCAAGCCGGGCTATCTTCCTGGCGTTCACTCGCCGCAGTTGCCGGACCATGGGCCTGTGCGGAGGCGAGCAGCGGAACGAAGAGACATGCGAGAAGAGCGTGGAAACACCTCCCCTGCCGGGACCGATCCGAGTATCCAAGTAGAATGGCAGCCATGCTGACGCAAGACCTTTCAGGTGTCTGGAGGCCAATCATGCCTATTCCTTAAGAGCGTATATCTCGCTCGCGTAGAAGATCGACCGCACGGCAAAGAAGTGCGAGAATGGTCTGGATCAAGCCCGTCGTTTGCACTTCTCCGTGGTGCGAGGATCGAGGCCGGCGGCCGCTGTGTGTTGCGGCCGCCGGGCACTGGCCCAAAGGGGCCGGCATGGTCGTGTCTACTGGATCGTTGCCACGACCGAATCGTTGGATAGGTCCAGATCGATCACTCCCGGGCCTGGAGAGACAGTCAGAAGGAGATCATCGCCCGGCTGCCCGGCAATTAGTTCGTCGAGACTGATGCCGAAACCGTAGTTGCAGACGCATCTGCCAAACGCGGGTAGGTGCTGAGTGCACTGACCGTAGCGTAGAAATCCCATGAGCTTGTACCAACATGACCCGGTGGCGAGCAAGAGAAGAGAAATGGTCAGAACGACAGTGCGAAGGGTTCTATGCATGAAATGGTCTCCTACTTTCCAAAAGGTGTGGATTTCGATGGGCATCGCGTCTGGAATCAGCACGGCGGGGCACGTTGGCCACTTGAAACTGCACTCCGGTGTCGCTGCGGCCGCTTCCACACAAGGTTGAGCGCCAAAGCGAGTTTGGGTCCTGCTTCGCAGGCAGTCGATAGTGACGGGGCAGATTGCTTGAGTCCGGAAGAAGCGCCCGCTCTGTCGGGAGGAACTAGACTGCTGCGTGCACCAGAACATTTCCGCGTGCTAACGCGGGCAGACGGTCGATCGTGGCTGCCGAACGACGATACGCACCGAGGCAGAATAGCTACGGCGCAAGAGTGGAGCCTCAGGGGGGGGGGCAACGCGATCAAAAAATGGCGTCGATCCTCGTGCCTCTTTTTCAGCAATTCCCCGCATAGTGCACCCCTGAGTCTTGGCAACTCACGAAGACGCTATAGCGAATGGGGCGACCTGTCAACAGGGGTAATATGATCGGAAGATCCTGGGCTGATCGGCTGCAGGCTTCCGTTGGCGCAGGCGGTATGGGACGGCAGGGAAGTCACCTGCTGGCAAGGGAATCCGGAGTAGATCGAAGGCCGGCTGCTGGATGTGGGTGCTGATCGAATGGTTCGGTGCCGGCGACTTTCGGCTTGTTGAGGATTCTCGTGACGGTGACGAAGTCGGCCGGGAGGGGTTGGATGAAGTGGATGAGAAGCCCATCTTCCGCGGGGCTGGCGTGGGCGTTGACTTCGGTGTGCCCCGGGAGTTGCGTTGGAGCGACGGCCGGGAGCGGGATTAGCCTGCGTGTAAAGCGGCACCATGCGAGGCCTCCTCGCTGCAGAATGGACACTTGCCGCTCTTTTCTTCTACTTGATGCCGGCAGCTTCCTCGAGCATGTCGGTGGTGACCGACTTGGGACGCTCGATGGGATAGCCCAGGGCCCGGTCCCAGACGATGTTCGCCAGTACACCGATGGCCCGGCCCACGCCGAAGAGCACGGTGTAGAAGTCGTACTCCTTGACGCCGTAG
>JAUZRX010000028.1 GCA_030949985.1 Acidobacteriota bacterium | reverse complement strand
CGGTCGAACAGCCGGCCGATCTGCTCTGGGTGCGGGAAAGCGAGGCCCGGTTACGATACGCTCGGTAAACGGCGCTTTGCTTTCGTGCCGCTCTAGGGAATCCCGGCATTCCTGGTCTACACCATGCGGCGCGTTCAATGCCCGGAATGCGGCGTTGTCGTAGAGGATGTTCCGTGGGCCGATGGCAAACGCAGAATCACCACCAGCTATGCGTGGTTTCTGGCTCGGTGGGCCAAACGGCTGAGTTGGCTGGAAGTCGCGAAAGTGTTCCGTAGCAGCTGGAATACCGTATTTCGAGCCGTGAAATTCGCTGTCGAATGGGGCCAGGAGCACCGGGATCTGTCAGGGGTAGCGGCTATCGGTGTCGATGAAGTCCTTTGGAAACGCGGGTATGGCTTCATGACGGTTGTCTACGAAATCACACAGGGCCGGCGACGCCTACTGTGGGTCGGCGAGGATCGAAAAGAGGCTCCACTTCGCGCCTTCTTCGACTGGTTCGGTGAACGCAAAGCCAGCCTTCGCTTCGTCTGTAGCGTCATGTGGAAGCCCTACCTGAGAATCATCGCAGAGCGGGTGCCCGCGGCTGTCCATGTGCTCGACCGTTACCATCTTGTCGCTCGGATCAACAAAGCCATCGACGAAGTGCGTGCCAAGGAGGCCAGGCGCTTGGTCGCCGACGGCTACGAGCCGGTCCTGAAGAAGACGCGATGGCTGTTGCTCAAGCGGCCCGAGAATCTCACCGGAAACCAGGAAGTCAGGCTCGCCGAACTCCTGCGATACAACCTTGCCACTGTACGAGCCTACCTGCTGAAGGAGGCGCTCGATCCGTTCTGGAACTACACCCGAGCCGCGTGGGCGGGCAAGTTCCTCGACAAATGGTGTACCCGCGTCATGAGATCCCGAATCGACCCGATGAAGAAGATCGCACGCTCCATGCGCGGCCACAGGGAGCTTCTGCTCAACTGGTTTCGTGCGCGCGGGGAGATCTCGGCCGGTGCGGCTGAAGGGCTGAACAACAAACTGAAAGTCGCCACCAGAAAAGCGTACGGATTCCGCACCGCTCACGCCTCCAAAATCGCGATGTATCATCAACTTGGCAAGTTGCCAGAACCGGAAGGCACCCACAGATTCTGCTGAGGAGGCGAGTTCTTCAGCTTGCACAGCGTTGTGTAGTCCATCATCGGGCCATGGTCGATCCGGACAAACCGCCGCAGGAAGCCACTGTCGTCGATCCGGATGACGATCCCACGCAACGACTCGCCTTCGATGGCCTGGCAGACCAGGATCCGGAGCACATTCTCTGCGGTGAAAACGTGCTTACGCCCTCGCCGATCTCTCTGCTCCGTAGAATCGAGCGCTCGATCCAAGTCCTTGTGAACCATGTCCACGAGCGCGGGCACCTCGTCGAGGATGGTAGCAATCGCCTCGTATTTGGCGTGGTATTCATTGGTGATCTTCAGATGGGATCCGAAGAGATTCAGACTCTTCTGGGGATTGCATTTCAAACGCAACGCGGGTCCTCCCTTTGGCCGTGGTCAGCTTTGTCACTGCTATTGTGCCACAGCGAGAGGATCCGCGTTTCCTAATTTGCCGAATTCGTGCTGGATTTTGGCCTTTCTAGCCATTTCACCTGTGATGCAGCGTTTGTTCAACAGGAACGAGCTATGGGATGAAACGTGCCGTCGTCACGAAAACAGCCGGCGGCCACGACGGCGTGGATATGGTGATGGAAATTGGCGAAGGATCCGAAGGTCTGAATCGAGAGGACGACCGCAGGGCGGAGATCCCGTCGCTCGAGGGTGGCGTCAGAGGTCTTGCGGATGACGTCATAGGCGCTGCGGGCGAGGATTCCGAGCAGCCTGCGGTCGCGTCGGAACAGGCCTCGAATGGCGCGGGGTAGGGTCAGAATGAGATGCCGACGGGGAACCGGCGCGAGCACCTCTGTGACGAGCTTCTCGGCGAATAGAGCGGCGCGTTTGGCCTGGCACGACGGGCAGAAATTGCGACAAGAGCAGGAGAACGCGAGCAGGTGCTCGGCACCGCAACGCTCGCATCGAACACGGGCGAAGCCGCCTTCGAGCCGACCGCAGTCGAGGAAACGCTCGACTGCGGGTTGGACGACGGGGCGTAGCGGGCCCCACCGCGGCTCGTAGCGCTCGTCGTAGACCGAGAGGTAGCGTTCGAAGTGTTGCTCGAAGATCTTGTAGAAGTCCGAGCGCTCAGGGTGGCGGGGACGGTAGACCGTCGACGGTGCGGCGGCAGGCATGAGGGCCAGTCTGCTGCGCCCGGCCGTTGGTAGCTGCGTGTGAGAGTGGAACCCTCTCGGAAGCGGGAGTGACCTGGCAGGAGGCGTCAGCCAGAGCGCCAAGCGGTGGACATCCTGGAAGTGCCGTTCGTGAAGCTCTTCGAAGGTCAAGGCCCTCGCGCGCTTCTGCCCCAAGTAGGGCTGCTGAAGATGGACAACACCGCCGTGCGCCAGGCCCAGATCGAGCGCCTCGAGCATCTCCGGGCGGAGCGGGAGGGCGCGGAGGTCGAACGACCGGGCTGTGGCGCACAGGACTCCTCCGTCAGGAAGCGTTTGCGGGTGGCCGGGAAAGTACGAGCAACCTGCTGGTGGGCAGGGGGATAGGGCTGAAGTGCGCAACGTGCGTCCGGTGGTCGAGCGGAAGGAGCTGTTCGTGAGGACGTGGGCCGAGAGGAATTGAGGAACGGAGGGGACGGCATCGTCACTATTCGGTCACTGCCGCCGAATAATCTGTTGCCAACCCCACCTCCGCAAACGTGGTAACGTTTTCAGGGTAGTTGATCTTCATCCGGCATGATGCCCGTTCATGGTGAACCGGCGGCCGGATGGAAAAGGTTCGTGCAACAGGCTGAAAAGGGAGGTTCATTCATGAGTGGAGTCTCGAGAATCGGCATCTTGGCAGTTCTCGTGATGGCATTGGCGGGAGTTGCTGTCGCCGATACCACCACGCACGTGGCTACGTTTACGTGCCCCAGCGGTATTCCGCTCTGGCTCTGGGTGGAGGGAGACGATTTTACCTGCTCCGAGCTGGTGCCCGGCGAATACAAGTGTGTGGACCTGGCATTGGAGGATTCAGCTTCTGCCACGTGCACGCGGGGGTGCGAGAAGGTCGTGATCGGGACTCTCGCTGGGTGCTATCACGGCACGGGCAGTCCCAACATACTGGAGCCCAATTTCAGCGTCTTTTGTGACAACGGAAAGGAATTCGATCTCAAAGGAGTCAAGGGGGACACCTGTACGCAAATCAACTCGGGAACCACCGAAAACCCCAAGATCACGGGCGGGGAATGCTCCCAGACGGGCAAGGACGGTCAGAAGAGGACATCGACCTCCGTCGATTGCAATTTGGGCTGCGGTCCGACGGTTGTGCCGGCCGACTGCAAACAGCGCTCATGAAAGACCTGGGCTGACTCCAGGATCGGAGTGCTTGGCAGTTCGGGTTGCGGCGGGGCCGCTGTTGCTGAGTGTCCCCACCGCCGGGTTTTTCCAGGTCGCCTTCAGCTCGTTTACCCAGTGGCGTCTGCTGAGGCTCGACCCCGGGCAAGGATGGTCCATCGCCCGGCTTCTCTTTCGAGGCGGTTGTCTTGGGCCTCGCTGTCGTGCACCGTAGGGGCCCGGCCGGGCGGACTTCCTGGGAGGCAGGCAGCGTGTTCAAGCGCAGAGCGCAGCGTGTTTTGTGGCGGGTGCTCCCGCTGATCCAATTCGTGCGTTACGGGCGTCCCAATCCCATCGAGCCCTGGGACTCCGACGACGCCTTCCGCGAGGTGATGGAGCGGGTTCAAGACCATACCGTGGTGGACAAGGTGCGCTGCTACATGCTCTGGCAATGGCTGCGCACGGTGCTGCCGCTCGAGGGTGATGTAGCCGAAGTGGGGGTCTACCGGGGCGGGACCGCGCGGCTGCTTGGCGAGGCTCTCGGGGATTCGGGCAAGACGCTGCATTTGTTCGACACATTCTGCGGTATGCCCGAAACCGATCCGCAGCGCGACTACCACGAAAGGGGCGAGTTCGACGACACGTCCCTCGATGCCGTGCGGGCATTTCTGCAGGGGTTGGACCGTGTTGCGTTTCATCCCGGGCGGTTTCCCGCCTCGGCGACAACGGTACGGGAGAGCCGCTTTTGCTTCGTGCATGTCGATGTGGACATTTACCGGTCGGTCTTCGACTGCTGTTCCTTTTTCTATCCACGGCTGACATCCGGTGGCCTGCTCGTCTTCGACGATTACGGCTTTGTGACCTGCCCGGGAGCGAAAGAAGCCGTTGACGAGTTTTTTGCGGGGACACGGGATGTTCCCTGCTATCTGCCCACGGGACAATGTGTGGTCCGGAAGCATTGACCGCCCCCTGAACCGGTTGCTTGGCGCACTGGCCCCGGCTATGAACGTGAACCAGGCGAAGCATGAACCGCTTTGGCACATGGGAGATCGGGAGGTGCCATGAATAGACGCGGGGGAAAGAATGGCGGCGGAGGCCTGGTTTATTCGAGTGAGCTCGGCTCGACCTGCCCCGTCTGTGAACAACCCCTTGCCGGCTGCCGCTGCAGGGAGTCGACCGGGGCGCGCGCTGCTTTCGGTCCGGTCCGGGTTTACAGCGAACGCAAGGGCCGGCACGGCAAGACGGTCACCGTGATTCTCGGCCTGCCGCTCGATGGCGCCGCTCTCAGGAATCTGGCCGGTGAACTCAAGCGCATGTGTGGCTCAGGGGGCACCGTCAAGGACGGGCGGATCGAGATCCAGGGTGAGCATCGCGCGGCCTTGCTGGCCGAACTCCGCCGCCGCGGCTGGGCGCCCAAGGGATGAAAGGCGGCGCAGGAGATTGCGGCTGCCGGCCCGGCGATGAGCGAGTGCTGTAGAATCGGTCCCTTGCGGGAGGTGCCATGGTGCTTGGGTGGGCTCGAGTCCTGCTGCTGACGTGGTTCGTCGCCCTGGTCGGCGTCGCGGGGCTCCGCGCCGATGCCCCGGTCGATCTCCAGGATCGTCTGGTCACCCGCACGCTGGCCAACGGTATGCATGTCACCGTTCTCCCCGATCCCGCCCTCCGTACCGTGGCGACGGAGCTTTGGGTGCACGTTGGATCCGCCAACGAAGAACAGGAGACCCGGGGCTTCGCCCACCTCTTCGAGCACTTGATGTTCGGAGGGACGGTGGAGCATTCCAAGGAAGACTACGCACTGCTTCACGAGAGTCATGGGGGCTACGAAAACGCCTTCACCTCCTTTGACGAGACAGTCTACATTTCGGAGATTCCGCCTGCCGGGCATGACGAAGTCCTCGCGCTGGAGGCCGATCGCCTGGTGAACCTGGCCCTGAGCGAAGAGAACCTGGCCAACGAGAAAAAGATCGTCACCGAGGAACTTCGCCTGCGGACCGAGAACGACCCCATGGTACGGGTGATGCTCACAGCCCTCGAGGCGATTCTCGGTGAGCACCCCTACGCTGTGACCCCGGCGGGCACCAAGGAAGACATCGCCCGCGCCGACCTGGAGCAGGCGCGGGGATTTTATCGACGCTACTACCGGCCTTCCAACGTGCACCTCGTGGTGGTGGGGCCGGTGGATCCGCGGCGGGTGTTGGCCCGGGTCGAGGAGGTTTTCGGGTCCCTCGAGCCGGGCGCGGGGCCGCCTGAGGACGTGCCCGAGGTGATGGGCTGGCCGATGCCCGGCCTGGTGCGCCTCGAAGAGGATTTGCCGCCGGTGGAGACGGTGATCGCGGGCTTTCCGCTGCCGTCGCCGGATTCAGCCGACCACGCGGCGCTGGAGGTGATGCGGGAACTGCTCGGCGGCGGCCGGATCGATCCCTTCGTCGAAGAACTGGTGCGGAGGCGCAAGAAGGCGATCTACGCCCAGACCGAGCACCTCGAGTTCCGGAAGGGCGGGGCGGTGATCTTTGCCGCCGCTTTCTTGCCCTACCACCGGGAGCGTACCGAACGGCGCCTGGTGCGCGAGACGCTGCAAGTCCTCGCCCGCATGGAGTGGCTCGACGAGGCTGGTTTCGAAGGAGCGCGCAGGCGATTGCTTCAGCGTGTGTACCGGGGGGCCTACTCGCCGGTGGCGCTGGCCGATAGCCTGGGACGGGCCAGGTGGTGGCGCGGTGACGAGAAACTGGCCTTGCGGCACGCGTCGGAACTGGAGGCGGTGCGCCTCGAGGACGTGCGGCGGGTCTATCGCACCTATCTCGCCGAGGCCGAACCGGTCATGCTGATCATCCGGCCCGAGCACGTTCCCCTCTACGTCCAGCTCTTCGGCTGGCTCTATCCCTTGTTGCAGCGATGAAGAAAGCGCTGACATTCTGCTGCCTGGCGACGCTGCTGCTCGTCCTCCCGCCCGCCCCGGCCGGTACTGCGAGTGCGCGGGTCTTCGACCTCGACCCCGGCACCCGGCTCGTGGTGGTCGAAGACCACCGCGTGCCGCTGGTTCATCTGCAGATCGACTTTCCCGCGGGGCGAGACGCCCCCTGGGTGCGCGGACACCACGTCGACACCGCCTTCCGGGCCCAGTTCTACGACCCCGCGGGTCGTCTGCGCCGGCGGGCCGACGAGCTGGGGGTGAACCTGGGCCTGCGGACCTCCGACCGGGTTTCCACCTTGAGCGTCTCGTTCCTCAGGGACGATCTGGAGCCGACTCTCGACCTGGTGCGGAAGGTCCTGGGCAACGATGATTTCGACCGCCGGGAACTGCGCCGCTGGCGGCAGTCCGCGTCCGTGAGCTGGAAGTTCCAGCTCAAGAATCCCCACTTCCGTCTGCGGCAGGCCCAGATGCGTCTGCTCTTCCAACCCGACGACCCTCGCGTGCGTGCGGTGGAACGTCCGCCGAAGATCTCCACCAAGATCGAAGCCCTTCGCCGGGCCCGGGACACCTTGCTCAGGCTTCCCGGCCGCGTCGTGGGTTTCGCCGGTGCGATCACCGCGGAAGACGCCCGGGCGGCCGCGAGAGGACTGCTGCCTCCACTCCTCGAGGAGCCGCCCGAGGGTGTCGAGCCCACCTATCTGCCCGCGGCGCCCCGCACCGGGCGGCCTGCCCGGGTCAGGGTCCGGCTCCCCCGGTTGACCCAGGTCTACTTCGCCTTGACCCGTGAGTCTTTGACCGACGACGACCCGCGCTACCCGGCCCTGATGCTCGCCGACCATGCCCTGGGAGGCTACTTCTTTTCCCGTCTCTACCGCGCTCTGCGCCACGAGGGCGGCGAGACCTACGGCGCCCGTTCCTCGGGACTCGGCGGTGTGGTCAGCACCGGCTATGCCCTGGGCACCTTCACCCGCACCGCCAACGCGGACCACACCGAGCGGAAGCTGCGCCGCGTGCTCGAGCAGTTCCATCACGACGGCATCAGCGAGGACGAGCGGTCCCTGGCGGCCGCGGCTCTGCGCGGTCGCCGCCTGCGTCGGGTCCAGGATCCTGCCCGCCGCCTCGCCGAGGCGATGGACGACCTGCGCCACAATCGCCGGCCAGGTTTCCGCGATCGCCTGGTGGAAGCGGCCGCCCGGGTCTCCCTCGAGCAGGTCAACCAGGTCATCGAGGAGTTCTACGACCCCGACGACTTCACCATGGTCCGGGTCGAGCCCCGTTGATGCGGATCGGCGTGGGGTGCGCGTCCGCCGTCCTGACGGCTCGGCGGCAGGCCTGCCGCGGGTCGCCCCGGGGCTTTCGCCGACGATCTGCGGCGGCCGATCGCGTCCGTGGCCCCCGAATCCGGCCACTCGTGGGGTGGCAGGGAACCCCCTGCGGCAAGGTGCGTTGCGAGAGATCCTCTCCTATCTTGTGTGGCGGCCGGGCGACCTTCTCCGGCACAAGGAATCTTGCGGATGATCACACTCGCGGGCGTTGCCAAGACCTATGGAGCCCAGACCCTCTTTCAGGAGGTCTCTCTGCAGCTTCATCGAGGCAACCGTTACGGACTGGTGGGCGCCAACGGGTCGGGAAAGTCCACCCTTCTCCGCCTGCTTACCGGGGAAGAAGAGGCCAGCGCCGGGACGATCGCCATGCCACGCAAGGCTCGGGTGGGGTTCCTGACCCAGGACCACTTCCGTTTCGAGAACACACCGATTCTCGACGTGGTGATGATGGGCAACGAGGCCCTCTGGCAGGCGGTGCAAGAAAAGGAAGCACTCCTCGAGACGGCCGGGGATGACTTCGATATCGATCGCTACGGGGAACTGGAAGAGGTCATCCTCCACTACGACGGTTACAACATGGAGTCCCGGGCGGCGCAGATCCTCGAGGGGCTGAACATTCCCGCCGCGGTGCAGCGCCGGCCGCTGTCCACCCTTTCCGGAGGGTTCAAACTGCGGGTGCTGATGGCCCGCACCCTGGCCTCGGATCCCGACATCCTGCTGCTCGACGAGCCGACCAACCACCTGGATATCCTCTCCATCCGATGGCTCGAAAAGTTCTTGCTGGATTTCCGTGGCCTGGCGGTGGTGGTCTCTCACGATCACCGCTTTTTGAACAACGTCTGCACCCACATCATCGACGTGGATTACGAGCGGGCGACCCTCTATCGGGGGAACTACACCGACTTTACCCTGGCCAAGCGGGCGGAGCGTGAGCGCAAGGAGGCCGAGATCCGGCTGCGCGAGAAAGAAATCGCCGACCACAAAGCCACGGTCGAGCGTTTCCGGGCCAAGCCCACCAAGGCCCGGCAGGCCAAGAGCACGGCCAAGTTGATCGAGAAGATCGTCATCGAGGACTTGCCGCGCTCGTCCCGGCGCTATCCCAACTTCGTCTTCAGGGCCTGTCGCCCGAGCGGCAAGACGGTCCTCGAGGTGCGGGGCGTCTCCAAGAGTTATGGTGAAAACCGGGTGCTCGAGAACGTCAGCCTGACGGTGCGGCGGGGCGATGCCCTGGCGATCATCGGACCCAACGGCATCGGCAAGTCCACCTTGCTCAAGATCATCATGGGCGAGGTGAGCGCGGACGCGGGCGAGGTGGAGTGGGGCTACGAGACCCACCGGGGCTACTTCCCTCAAGAAAACACGCTCGCCGGCTCTCCGGGGGAGTCCATCGAAAACTGGCTCTGGCGTCACTGTCCCGGGCAGCCTATCGGCTTCGTGCGGGCGAACCTGGCCCGGGTGCTCTTTTCCCGGGAAGAAGTCGACAAGCGCATCGGCAGCCTGAGCGGGGGCGAGGGCGCGCGGTTGATCCTGGCGCGCCTGGGCGTGGAAAAGCCGAATGTCCTGGTGCTCGACGAGCCGACCAACCACCTGGACCTGGAGGGGATCGAATCCCTCGCCCGGGGCCTGGAGGCGTACGACGGCACGGTGATCTTCGTCTCTCACGACCGCTGGTTCGTCTCCCGGCTGGCCACCCGTGTGATCGAAATCACCTCCGAGGGCATGACGGACTTTCCCGGAACCTACGACGACTACCTGGCGGCCTGTGGCGACGATCACCTGGACGTGGACGCCGTGCTGCGCCGGGCGCGGCGGAAGAAGGCCCGCCAGGACCCTTAGAAACATGTCTCAGTTTCGCACCGGCGGTGGGCGCGAGCCGTTTCGATGTTGCGATGCGGGCCGGCCGCTGGAGCGTCGGCCGGGGGCTTGGCAGCCACTGTCCCGGACCCTGACAGTGCGTCTGCGGGAACAGTCCCGCGGCAGATCATTCACTCATGCGGGTGGCGATGATATCGAGACTGGCCCTGCCCGCGGGTTGCACCCTGAGCCGGGCCTTGCCCGCCCGCAGGCCGCTGTCATCGAGAAGAAGTGTGTAGCGCCCGGGCGTATCGAGCACCAGGGGTATGGAAAACGATTTCTTTCCCGGCTCCACGACACCCCGCAGGCGGGAGACCACCACGCCCCGCTCGTCGAGCACCTGCACCTCCAACTCGACTTGGCGAATGCCCAGGATGGAGCGGATGGGCCGATCGAGGCGGACGTCGACACGCCCGCTGAGCCCCTCCATCCGGGCCGTGACGTCGATCGAGCGGCGCGCCGAGAAACCCAGCCGGCTGGCGCGGACGTCGAAGCGAGTCGAGGCCTGGAAGGAATGGGCCGGCGCCGACACTCTTGCAGCGTCGGAAGTCTGCCGCACCCATCGGGCCGGCGCCGGCGGTTGGCGTTGCTGGCCGGGTACACCGGCCCATACCGAGGACGTTGTGGCTACCAGCAGCAGACAGGCGAAGCGAAGGAGGGGTAGGAGGCGCGGTCCCATAGGCATCCTCGGATCAGGTGCGCTCCTGGACTGCAAACTCCGAACCACATCGCGCCACTCTCCCGCCGGGGTCCAGGGCCTTTCGCAGGAGCCTGAAGCCATCCGGCCTGCGGCCGGTGGTTTCCGACGGAAACCGTGGTCTCGTTGCGGAATTGAAATCATTCCTCGGGAAACGGCATCACCTGGTGGATGCTCTCGGCCCCGAGGACCAGGGCCATCAGGCGCTCGAGTCCCAGGGCGATTCCCGCCGTAGGCGGCATCCCCGAGGCGAGGGCCGCCAGGAACGGCTCGTCGAGAGGGGGCACGTCGCGTCCGAGGCGGCGGCGCGCCTGTTGGTCGGCCAGATGGCGCCGACGCTGTTCGTCGGCGTCGGTCAGTTCGTCGAAGGCATTGGCCAGTTCGAGACCGCCGGCGTAGAGCTCGAAACGTTCGGCCACCGGCCAGCGGGGATCGTCGCGGACACGGGCCAGCGCCGCCTGGCTGGCGGGATATGCGCTGAGGATGGTCATCCGCTCGCGACCCAGGTGGGGCTCGACGAGCTGGATCAGCACCTTGAAGAAGATCTCGTCCCAGCCGTCCGCCGGGTCGACCGCGACGGCGCGCTGTCGGGCCGCCGCCGCCAGGTCGTCCCGGCGGCGAAGATCGGCCAGGTCGAGCGAAGCCCAGCGTCCGAAGGCCTCGCGCACCGTCAGCCGCTCCGCGCGCCGGCGCAGGTCGCAGCCCCGGGCGGGCCGATCGAGCCGCCCGACCGCCGCGGCGACGGTGCGCACCAGATCTTCGACGTCGTCCATCAAGGTGTCGAGACCGGCGCCGCTCCGGTACCACTCGAGCATCAGGAACTCGCTGCGATGCCACGGGCCGCCCTCGTCGTCGCGGAAGGCGTGGGCGATCTCGAAGATGCGCCCGGCGCCTGCCGCGATCAAGCGCTTGAGGTGCAGCTCGGGGCTCGTGGCCAGGTACTTTCCGTCTCCGGCGGGGAAGGCCTCGAGGTGGGGCTCGAGGCCCGGGCACACCACCCGGCAGGGGGTTTCGACCTCGAGGAAGTCCCGTTGGTGAAAGAAGTCGCGGACAGCCCGCAGGATGCGCGCGCGCTGTTCGAGCAGAACAGGCAGGGAGGGTCGGCTCACGTCAGCGCTTGATCCGCTCCACGTACTGGCCCGTACGGGTGTCGATGCGGATCCACTCACCTTCGTTGAGGAACATGGGCACCTGCACCGTGGCACCGGTCGACAAGCGTGCGGGCTTGGTGGCGCTGGACTTGGTGTCGCCCTTGACCCCCGGTTCGGTCTCGACGATCTGCAGTTCGACGAAATTGGGCAGCTCGATGGAAAGGGGCTTGCCGTTGTGAAAGAGCATGTCGACGGCCAGGTTCTCGGTCAGCCAGTTGGCCTGGTCGCCCAGGTTGTCGGCCCGCAGCGAGAACTGCTCGTAGCTCGATGTGTCCATGAAGTGGTACTCGCCGTCGGATTCGTAGAGAAACTCCATGGGCCGCTCTTCCATTTCGGCCTTGTCGATCTTCTCCCCCGAGCGCCAGGTGCGATCGATGGTGTTGCCCGTGATCAGGCTCTTGATGCGGCAGCGCGTGAAGGCGTTGCCCTTGCCCGGCTTGACGAACTCGGCGGTGACGATGACGAACGGTTCGCCGTCGATCTCGATCTTCACGCCCTTCTTCAGATTGCTGGTCTCGTACACGGGATTATCCTTTTCGAAATACCAGGCGGTATGGAGACGCCGCCCACAAGGCGGAGAATCTACCACGGCCAAGCCAGAGGCGAAGCCGGATTATCCCCCCAGGAGACCCTTTCAGCCATGCGCCCCCTGCCTCCTTCCTCCCCGGCTCCCTCCGGCGCCCTCCCCCTCGAGCAGGCCGCCGCACGCCTGGGTGAGACTCTCGGTCCCCGGGTTCGCCGGGCCGCCCGTCGCCTGCCCCTGCGCTTTCCGGCGGAGTACTTCTCCCTGATCGACCCCGACGATCCCGCCGACCCGCTCCGCCGGATCGCCTGGCCCGATCCCGAGGAGCTGGAAGGCGATGCCGGGGCGCTGGCGGATCCCGTCGGCGAGGGTGCCGGGCGGCCCCATCCCCTGGTGATCCGAAAGTATCCGGACCGCGCCCTCCTGCTCGTGACGCGCCGCTGCCACTTCTACTGTCGATTCTGCTTCCGAGCCGGCGAGGCCGCCGAGCCGGGAGAGGCGGACCTGGAGCAGGCGGTGGCGACCATCGCGCGGCTCGAGGGCGTGCGGGAGGTGATCCTTTCCGGCGGGGATCCGCTGGTTCTGCCCGATGCCCGCCTGGTCGGCCTGCTGGAGGCCCTCGGTCGCATCCCGAAGCTCAGGACCCTGCGCCTGCATACGCGGGCGCCGATCCACCAGCCCGATCGCATCACCGGGGATCTGGCGGCCTGGCTCGGCGGCGCTCGGCCGGGGCCCGTGTGGACGGTGATTCACGCCACCCACCCCCGGGAGCTCCGGGAGACCAGCGACCGGGCGTTCCGGACCCTGATGCGCCACGGCGTGCCGCTGCTGGCCCAGAGCGTGCTGCTCGCCGGGGTCAACGACGATGCGGCCGTGCTGGCGGAGCTTTTCGGGGGACTCTACGAGCGGGGCGTCAAGCCCTATTACCTGCATCATCCCGACCGGGTGGCGGGTACCCGCCGGTTTCGACTCCCCATTGCGCGGGGATTGCAGATCGTCCGCCGTCTTCGGGAGGCCTTGCCCGGTCCCGCGATGCCGACCTACGTGCTCGACCCCCCGGACGGGGGCGGCAAGGTGCCGGTGAGCTGGCTCGAGCCCGTCGGTCCCGGCCGCTGGCGCGTGCCCCGGCCCGGGGGGCGGGAGACCTACTACGAAGACGAGGCGGAGGGCAGGGAGGAGGGGCGGTAGCGTCTTGGTGGCCGGTGGCGGAGGGATCCTGGTGCTACCATCCGCAATACTGACCCGGCCGGGTCGTAAGCCCGGTGGCTTCGGAAACTCCGAGGGAGAACCCATGCAGGAGAGCGCACGGGCCTTTCTGGCGGGGCTGGTGGACTACGCGGGGCTTTTTCCTCCCGCCGCCCTCGACCTCGACACCACGGCCCGCAACTACGCCGCATACCTCCGGGGATCGGAGGCCTGGATGCTCGGCCGCCTGATCATCCCCGCAACCCGCCTTTCCGAATTGTTGCCGCTGCGCCGAGAGGCGGGAGACCCGTCCCGGCCCTGGCTCCTTTCCGTCCTCTCGGCCGCTCCGGAGCGCTGGGAAGCCCTGCCGCAGGCGGCGATCGCCGTGGCCGGGAAAGTGGCCAAGGCCCTCGACGACGGCGGTGACCGAGTGGAGCCCGACGTCTTCGAGCAGAAGCTGCCGCCGGTCCCCGCAGCACCGGTGGCCGGCCTCGAAGACTATGCCGCGGCCCTCGACGAACACTTGTCGGCTCCCGCCGGGGTGTTCTTCGAGGCGGCCCTGACGCCGCGGGATCCGACCGCGATCCGGGATGTGCAGGCGACCGTCGAAGCCCTGGGCGAGCTGGCGGTCCGGCGCTCCGCACCGGGGGGACGCTTTCTCGAGGGCGGTTTCAAGCTGCGCTGCGGCGGGGTCGAGGCCGGGCTGTACCCCGACGTCGACCTGGTGGTCGCCGCGCTGCTGGCCTGTCGTCGGGCCGGTGTGGCGATGAAGGCCACCGCCGGCCTGCACCACCCCCTACGCCATTTCCGCCCGGACCTGGGGGTCTACGAGCACGGTTTTCTGAACGTCTTCGGTGCCGGTGTGCTGCTCGACGTTCACGATCTCGACGAGCAGGCGGTGCGCCGGATCGTCGCGGAGGAAGACCCATCGGCCTTCGTCTTCGACGGCGCGGTGTTCCGCTGGCGTGATCTGGCGGCCACGGCCGAACAGGTGGTCGTCGCGCGCCGCCGCCGGGTCACCAGTTTCGGGAGTTGCAGTTTCGACGAGCCCCGGGAAGATCTCAGGCAACTGGGGCATTTGTGACCCGGGCCATGGGTTCCCGTCATGGAGAAACAACGATCATGAGCCACGATTCCTACCCCACGGCAGACCTGCGTTCCTTCGTGGAGGTGTCCGCCGAGTCCCATTTTCCGATTCAGAATCTTCCCTACGGGGTTTTCGTTCCCACTGCCGGCGGCGCCCCCCGGGTCGGCGTGGCCATCGGCGAGATGGTCTGCGACCTGTCGGTGCTCGACGAGGCGGGATTGCTCGATTCGACTCCCGTGGCGGGGCAGGGGATCTTCGCCCGGGATGCCCTCAACGCCTTCATGGCCCGGGGCCGCCCGGCCTGGAGCGCCGTGCGAAGGCGCCTGCAGCATCTGCTGCGGGAGGACGTGGCCGAGCTGCGGGACGATCAGGCGGTGAGGGATCGGGCCCTGCTGCCCCTGGGCGCCGTGGAATTGCGTCTTCCCGCCCGCATCGGCGACTACACGGATTTTTATTCCTCCCGGGAGCACGCCACCAACGTGGGCACCATGTTTCGCGGCAAGGACAACGCGCTGCTGGAAAACTGGCTGCACCTGCCGGTGGCCTACCACGGCCGGGCCAGTTCGGTGGTGATCAGCGGAACGCCGATCCGGCGGCCCCGGGGCCAGATGATGCCTCCCGGCGCTCAGCGGCCCGTCTTCGGTCCCACCCGGCTCCTCGATCACGAGTTCGAGATGGGCTTCTTCGTGGGGCCGGGTAACGCCATGGGCGAGCCGATCCCCATCGAGCGTGCGGGCGATCACATCTTCGGCCTGGTGCTGGTCAACGACTGGTCGGCCCGGGACATCCAGAAGTGGGAGTACCAGCCCCTGGGGCCTTTCCTGGCCAAGAACTTCGCTACTTCCATCTCGCCCTGGGTGGTGACTCTCGAGGCTCTCGAGCCCTTCCGCTGCGCCGGGCCCGAGCCGGAGTTCGAGCCCCTGCCCTACCTGCGCTCCCCCGAACCATGGTCCTACGACGTACGGCTCGAGACCCTGCTGGCCACCGAGCGCATGGATCGCCCCCAGGTCATCGGACGGGGTAACTACCGCACTCTCTACTGGAACATCTGCCAGCAGCTCGCCCACCACACCGTGGGAGGCTGTCCCGTGCAGCCGGGCGACTTGATGGCTTCCGGTACGATCAGCGGCGCCACTCGGGAATCCCGGGGCAGCCTGCTCGAACTCACCTGGCGGGGCACCGAGCCGCTGCGGCTGGAAAGCGGCGAGGAGCGCAAGTTTCTCGAGGACGGCGATACCATGACACTGACTGGCTGGGCCCAGGGTGACGGCTTCCGCGTCGGTTTCGGCGAGGTGACCGGCCGCATCCTGCCGGCCATCGACTCGGCGGCCGATCCGCGCCAGGGAGACAGCCCATGAAGACCTCGCACACCATCCTGTTCTTCGCCCTGGCGTCCCTGGTCCTGGCCGGGGCCTGCACCTCGACCCCTTCCGGGAAGGAAGAGGAAGCCGCGGTCGCCGCGGCCCCGGCGAAAGAGGTGAGCGCAACGGCCGAGGAGATTCCGGAGGCGGTGCGCCAGCGTCTGCGGGAGGCGACCGTGGATTTCGGGGGCGCTCTCAAGGCGGTGCTGGTCAAGGAACTCTCCGAGAAGGGGCCGGCCGCGGCGATCGATGTCTGCTCGCAGGTGGCCCCGAAGCTGGCCCTGGAAAAATCCAGCGATCAGCTCGTGCTGCGACGCATATCTTTCAAGGCGCGCCATCCGGGGGATGCGCCGACCGATTTCGAGGCCGAGTATCTCGCCCGCCTCGAGCAGCTTCATGTCGAGGGCCAACCGGCCGAAGAACTCTTCGTTCCCATCGAGGAGGGGGAGCGGCGAGGCGTGCACTATTTCAAGCCGATAGTCGTGGAAGCCGCCTGCCTGCTCTGCCACGGTCCCAGTGAGAGTCTCGATCCCCAGGTGCGCCGGATTCTCGATGAACGCTATCCCCAGGACCACGCCCGGGGTTACATGCTGGGCGATTTCCGTGGCGCGTTCTCGACCCGCCTCTACTTCGACGAGTAGTTGCCGCCGCCGCCGGGTGTCGCCCGGCGGCTCAGGAATGCTGCAAGGTCGTCTCGAGGCGGTGGCGGAGCTTGCCCACCAGCCGGTTGAGGGGATGGCTGCGCTCGAGGAAGGAGAAGATCGGCTCACGGCGCAGACCGATGCGACGAGCCAGGTTCGCCAGTTGGGGGTCGTCGGGAGCCAGGCGGAGGGCGGTGGCCACGGTCTGCGCCGCCAGGTCCTTGCGCTGGGCGCGCAGGTAGAGTCGCGCCAGGTTGGCGTAGAGGTGAGGCTCGAACGGGCCGCGCAGGATCGCTTCCTCGCAGAGCCGACGCCCGCGGCGGATGTCTCCCCGGGTCATGGCGATGGTCAGCCCGTAGTGGGAGCGCAACGTCCTCAGGAAAGGCGCGTCGGGGGTCTCCACCGAGGCGGAGAGGGCTTGCTCGAGAGGGGAGAGCGCCTCGTGGTAGCGCTCTTCGCGAACGAGCTGGGCACCGAGTCGGAACCAGCGCTCGGCGGGAGAGGGGGGCTCGGGCGGCTTGCTGCTCGTCGGCCACGACATGGAGGCGACCTCCTGCTGGCACTGGGTCGGAACCTTCCGAAACCAGACAGGGGTCAATTTGGTGCCGGAGTTCCGGCCGGGCAAGTCCGGGCGAAATCCGTCAAAAACGGGGCAGATCGCCGGTGGCCGCTTCCAGGGTTCGCGCGGCGGCCTGCACCTGCGGATCGTCCCTTCCTTCGAGGGTGATCAGCACGTGATCTTCCTGGGGGTAGGAACCGATGCGGACCGCGGGATGCTTTGCGGCCACGCGCTCCAGGATCGGCGCCAGGTCCACTTCTTCAGCGGCGTAGGCCACGGAACGCCGGTGAAACCTGCCGCAGCGGAAACGCTCCCGCAAGGCCTGGAACTTGCGCCGGAGAATGGCCGGAACACCGGGGAGGATCACCACGTTTTCCATCCGTACGGTGGGCCATCCCGGCTGGTCGCCGCCCTCGAGGACCGCGCCCCGGGGCACGCGGGCCATGCGCAGGTGCGCCGCCGTGGTCCGGTCTCCCCAGCGCGCACGAATCAGTTGCTCGAGCCGGGGGGCGGTCACGACTTCGACGCCGAAGGCGCGGGCCACCGCGTCGATGGTCAGGTCGTCGTGGGTCGGACCGATGCCCCCGGTGGTGAAGACCCAGTCGTGCCGGTCCGCGAGGGCCGAGAGGGTGGTCGCGATCTCTTCGATGTCGTCACCGACCATCACGGCCCGTTCCACGCTGACACCCAATTCCCACAGTTCCCGGGCCAGAAAGCGCAAGTTTTCGTCCTGCACGCGCCCCGAGAGAAGCTCGCTGCCGATGAGAAGAAGTGCGCTGCGCCGGCTGCTGTTCACGGGGAAGATCTAGACGATTCCGCTCCGCTTCGCCACATGGAGCAGGCCGAGTCCCAGCCAGAGGACGCCGACCAGGCGGAAAAGCCAGAGGACGGCCCGCGAGCCGATCAGGGCCTGGATGTGCACAGGGAAAGGCGAGGGCAACGGTTTTTCCGGCATCGGGCCGCGGCGGGTCCCCGGCCACGCGAGAGGCAACACCGCCAGGGCCACCAGAAGGCGGAAGGCGGCGACAGCGTCGGCGGCCTGGAAGCCCTCCCAGGCGCCGAAGGCCCCGGCCAGGGGCAGGGCCACCACGACGCCGATGCCTGTGAAGATCGTCACTCGCAACCACGTGCGCAGTCGCCAGGCCCGATCCAGCGTGGCCCGCAGGTCGAGGCCGTGGTAGCCGCGGCAGCAGCGCCAGGTGGTCAGTTCCCGCGGCTCCTGGATCACCACCAGCGGCCCTTCGGGGGCGCTGCCGCCACACCACAGGCAGCGATGTACGGCCCGCCTGCGTGCCCAGGGGCGGGCGTAGAAGCGATGGGTGAGCATCAGCGCCAGGGCCAGGCCCACCGAGTAGAAAACGCCCAGGGGATGCCGGGTCAGCAGGTAGAGGACGAAAGGGACCGGCAGAAAAAGAAGAGCCCCGATCAGCCGATCACGCATCGGCTGCACGCGGGAACGGAAAAGCCGGGACCGCCGGAGCAGGCATCGGGAATCCGGGGTGTGGTTGGGGAGAAGTCGTAGGGGGCGGGGCTCCAGGATGAACCGACCGCCCCCGGCGTGAGATCAGACGACGAAGTCGTAGGGGCGGACGGTCTTGCGGCCGTTGGCGGCGGCGCGCTTGACAGCCTGCTCGACGTACCAGTAGACGACCTCGTTGAGTGCCGCGGGGGCGTCGGCGGAGACGTTGACACCGGCTTCGCGCAGGGCGGCCTTCACCTTGCTGCCGACGAGGAGCATCTCCTTGCTGGCGGCCTTCTTCTTGCCACCGCGCTTGGGAGCGGCCTTGCGGGTGGTCTTCTTCTTGCGGGTGGTCTTCTTCTTGGCTGCTTTCCTGGCCATGTGGTTGTTACCTCCATTGTTTGCCTGGGTTCGTACAAACCTGCTTCATACCACTGCTGTACAGCGCGTCATTGGTAGCACTGCAACGATTCGGGATCAAGCGTAAAACGTCGTTTTTTTGCGCCTTTCCTGCTTTTTTTCGCATTCTGACGCCGATCTGCCACAACTCTGCGCCGGGGTCCGGGACTGCGCGGCACGCTCCGGGGGGCTCCGATGGTTGCTGATGCGCAGCTTGTAAAAGGGCTCTCAGGGCCTTCTAGAGCCTCGATTTCGTCATTTTCCGCTTTCCCGATCGCCGCGGGGGCACCATCTTCGAGATGGGGGAACGGGGCCTCCGAGGCCCGGCGAGGACCAGAGCAGAATGTTTTTCATCGCCAGAGAGAGGTTCAGGCCTTTTGTCGCCTTTTTCGCGTTATCGGCCCTTGTGGCCCTATCCAGCGCCTGCTTGTCGCTGCACCGCGAACGCCCCGCGGACAGCGCAGCGCAGGCCGTCGAGGCCGCGCCGCCCCCGGTCGTCGGGTCACCTGTGGCGCCGTCCGGCCGGGCGTCTGCCAGCCTGGTGGCGATGTCCCGGGTGGCTTTCGCCGACGGCCCCCTCGAGCGCCTGGAGGCCCTGCGCGAGTTGTGCCGGCAGCAGCAGGATCTGCTCTCCAGGGCGCCCCAAAGCCCGATGGAGGCCGCCGCCCGGGAGTGGCTCGAGGAGTTTCTCGATCCCCGGGACGAGGGGTCGCGGGTCCGCACCGCCCTGGGACCTCGTTCCGGTGTGGAAGACCTGCATCACCATCCGGGCTACGAGTTCTACGTCGAGACCGGCGGCGGCATCCTCGTTTTCGACCGCGAAGGGCACCTTTTGGGCAAGATCGGCGATGGCGGGGAACGGTTGGCCGACCTGGCCTTTCACGACGTGGACGGTGATGGTCAGAGCGAGGTCTTCATGAAATTCGACTCGGGGGGCAACAGCGGCAACCGCTTCACCCGGATCCTGGGCTACAAGGAAGTGGCCGGCAGTGTGGAGCAGGTTCTCGACCGCAAACTCTACGAGACGGCGTGGCGCTGGGTCTCCGCCGGACTCGGTTCGAGGCTGACCCTGGTGCGCCTGGCCGGCTCTTCCTACGTGGTGATCGACCCGGAAGGAGAGGCGGAATTCCTGCGCTGGGACCCGGGAATGGCCCGATTCATCCGCGAGAACGGCCCGCCGCGCCGCGCCTTTCTCGAGTAACCGCCGTCCGCCGGGCCTTGGGCATCGGCGGAGGATCCGCGCTAATCTGCCTGGATCATGGCGGATACTGCTCGAAGACGGGCGCCCTCCGAGGCGAGATCCCGCAACGTACTGGCCTTCGATGGCCGGGGCCTGCTGCTCGTCGCGCTCCTGGCCGTGGTGCCCTACCTGCTGCTGCCGCCCAACGGGTTTCATTCCGACGCGCGAAAAGTCGTCCCCGCCAACGAGGTGGTCCAGGAAGGCGCGCTGGCCGAGATCTTCACCACCGACTTCTGGGGCCTCCCGATGGACGCCCCTTACGCCACCCGTTCCTATCGGCCCCTGGTCAGCCTGAGCTACGCTCTGACCGTACGCGTCTTCGGCAACAGTCCGAGGCCCTTTCACCTGGTCGACATGGGGTTGCACGCCGGGGTGAGCGTGCTGGTCGCCCTGCTGATCGGTCTGATCGGAGGCGCGCGGCGCTGGGCGATTCCGCTGGCCGTGGTCTATGCGGTCCATCCGGTGCTCTCCGAAGCCGTCTGCTCGTTCGTGGGCCGGGCGGACATCATGGCGGCGGCGGGGATCCTCGGCGCTCTGCTCCTGCACCACAAGGCCCTGGGACATCCCCGACGCTGGTGGCTGGAGACGGCGGCCGCCGCGTGCCTGGCGGCGGCGCTGCTGTCCAAGGAATACGCCGTCGCGGCTCCCTTCATGCTTCTCGTCGCCGATCTCGCGCGCCTGTCCCGGGGTTCGACGAGCGCGGAGCTGCGTGGCCAGATGCGTACGGCGTGGATCGTCGCTTTCGGGATCCTGGGGGCCTACCTGGGACTGCGTTACACCCTGGCCGGAGCCCTGGGGGGGGTTCCCATGATCGGGGCGGGAGACATGCCCCTCTACGACAAGTCGCTGGCGGTGCGCTGGTCCACCGCCGCGTGGCTGCTGATCCCGGCGTTGCGATTGATGCTCCTGCCCTGGAGCCTGAACTACTTCTACGGTAAGGGCACCCTGCCCCTGGCCGAGGGTTTCGGCGATCCGAAAGCACTGGCCGGCGTGGCTCTGGTGGTGGTGGCCGGGTGGCTGGCCTTCCGGGCCGCGCGGCACGAGAAAACGCCGGCCCCGGCGCTGGCCGCGGCGCTGGTTTTCTTTCCCCTGGGGGTGACGCTCAACACGGTCAGCCTTTCCGGTGTGCTCTTCGCCGAGCGCTTCCTCTACCTGCCCCTGGCCGGAGTGCTGCTCGCCGCGGGCGTCGGGCTCGAGAGGGGGGTGATCACCGCCCGAGCGCGCAAGGGCGTGTTGTTTCTGCTGATGATCGTGGTGACCGTCTTCGCCGTGCGCACCACGGGACGGGTCCAGCAGTGGGCCAAGGTTTCCCGCCTGATCGAGGCCTCCCTGGCGAGCTACCCCGATTCCGCCAACGCCAACTTCGAAATGGGCCTGGTGCTGGCCAACCCGGGCAATCCGCAGCGGGACCTGGAGCGGGCGGTGGAGCATTTCCGTCACTCGCTGGCCATCGAAGATCGCCGACCCCAGGTGTGGACCAACTACGCCCGGGCCCTCGGAGAACTGGGTCGTTGGGACGAGGCGGTGGCAGCCCGTCGCAAGGCCATCGACCTTTCCCCGGGAGACGTGGAACCTCTCTGGCGCTGGCTCGGGGAAGCCGAGCTGAAGACCGGCCACCTGCAGCGCGCGATTCAGGCCTTCCGCCGGGCTCGGGAACTGAATCCCGACCAGCCGGAGAATCCCGTCCTGCTGGGGAACGCGTTGCTGCGGTTCGCCCAGGCGCAACTGGCACAAGGCCGCGTCGACCGGGCGGTGGACTACGCGCGCGAGGCCCTGGACCTGGGAGTGCTTCCCGGCGAGGGCTATTTCCTCGGGGCGTTGGTGCTGTCCCGCGCCGGACACGAAGAGGAAGCGCGGAAGGCCGCGGAGCGTGCCGTCGCGGAGGATCCCGACTTGCTGCGGCGGCGGCACCGCAAGGCGGTCCGGCTCGACGAGGCGGGGCGGCACGCCCAGGCGGCGTCGTTGTTCCAGGAGATCCTGGTGGCCACCCCCGACCATGTCAGCACCCTGTTCAATCTCGGTCGCAGCCTGGTGCTGGCGGGACGTCCCGCCGAGGCCATCGAGCCCCTCGCTCGCGGTCTGAAAATCAGAGACGATGCCGGTGCCCGGCGCTGGCTGGATCGGGCTCGCCGCGAGGCGAGTTTTGGAGTCGTTCAAGGAAAGGCCGAAAGATGGGAATGAGAACGAGAACCGTGCTGCTCCCGCTGGCAGCGATCCTGGCCTTCGGCCTGCTGCCGGTGACGGCCCAGGTCAAGCCCGGTCAGGAGCCGGCGGCTTCTGAAAACGCCGGCGAGAAGAAAGGCGGCGGCGACCTGGGCATGCGGTCGGCGATCGGTGAGATCGAGGTGACCGAGGAGGTGGCCCGGGCGGGCAAGGTCGTGCCCGCCGATCCGGCGGCCTTGCGCCGACTCTTTCCGGAATCCCTGGGGGGCCTGGCGCGCCGCTCGGTCAACGGCGGTGTTCAGTGGCTGGGACCGGCGGGCATCACCCGCATGCAGATGGCCTACGCCAACGAGGCCGGTACGCGCACCCTGAAGGTGGAGATCTTCGATCGGGGCGGTTTTCAGCAGCCCTTGGGCGGTGAGATGGAGATTCCCCCCATCGGCAGTACCCGCCGCGAAGGCGTACAGATCGTCGAGGGACTCGAGGTCGGCGGTTTTCCGGCCCTGGCCCGCCACGTGCGTCCGGGTCTGCCGGCGATGCTCCATATCGCCCTGACCTCGAGGATGCGGCTGACCTTCACCAGCAACCTGCCGATCCAGGACCTGGTCGGCGCCGTGGCCGGACTCGAACTCGACCAGATCGCCGCCCTGGCGCCGGACGCCCGTTGAGCCGGCGTCGGCGACTCATTCCGGTCGGGGTTGGCGGGTCATCAGCGCGGTGACCCCCTCCCGGGGGTCCCTGCCCTGGTAGAGCACCTGCCAGACCTGCTCGACGATGGGCATTTCGACGCCGGCCCGGCGGGCCAGGGCGCGGGCGCTGACGGCGGTGGTCACGCCCTCGGCGACCTGTTCCATGGACGCCAGGATCTCTTGCAGGGTTCGACCCTGGCCGATCTGAATGCCCACCGCCCGGTTGCGCCCGAAGGGCGACGTGCAGGTGACCACCAGGTCGCCCATGCCGCTCAGGCCGGAGAAGGTCCGGGGGTCGGCGCCGAGGGCGGCTCCCAGGCGGGTCATCTCGGCCAGGCCGCGGGTCAGCAGGGCGGCCATCGCGTTGTCCCCCAGCTCGAGGCCCGTGCAGATGCCCGCCGCCAGGGCGATGACGTTCTTGATCGCCCCCCCCAGTTCCACGCCCACCACGTCCGGAGAGGTGTAGAGGCGGAAGAAGGGTGTCATCAGGGTCGCCTGGGCCTGTCGGGCCAGCTCTTCGTCGGTGGATGAGACCACCACGGTCGTGGGGCGTCGGTGGGCGACTTCCTCGGCATGGGACGGTCCGGAGAGCACGGCGATGCGCCTGGCGCCCAGGGAGTCGGCGAGAATCTCCGAGGGGCGTAGCAGTGTCTCCTGCTCGATGCCCTTGGTCAGGGAGACCACGCCCATCTCCGGCGGGACCCGGCCCCGGCAGCGTTCGACCACCGCGCGCAGGAACTTGGTGGGCACGGCGGTGATCAGCAGGGCGGCGCCTTCGAGGGCGCGGTCCAGGTCGGCCTCGAAACGCAGGGAGGCGGGGAGTTGCACCCCCGGCAGGAAAAGGCGGTTGACCCGGGTGGCCGCCATTTCGTCGAGGTAGGCCGGGTCGTGGCCCCAGATCGTCACGGGGATGTTCTTGGAGCACAAGACGGTGGCGACAGCGGTACCCCAGCCGCCGTCGCCCACGATGGTTACCGGACCCTGCACGCTCATCGCGACTCCTCCACGGGAAGCGATTCTACCGCGGGCGGGTCCGGGTGCCGGAAGGCCGAGTCAGCGCCGGGGGCGCGGGGGCGGCTCGCGGCGTGGTCGCTCGCCGCGCCGCCGGTCTGCCCGGCGCTGGGCTTCCAGGCGTTGGTGCAGACGCCGCAGCTTGTTTCGCTGCTCGAGATCCAGCACCTTGGCCACTTCCGCGCGGGTCAGCAACTCCTCGCGGAACAGGGCGCAACGGATTTCCACCACCCGTTCGACGGCTTTTTCGATGGCAGCGGTGTCGAGGGTCTCCTGTTCGAGAAGTCGGCCGAGTTTCAGGTGGGCCTTTTCGAGGGCCGCCTTGAGGTCGATGGTGCGCTCGCTGCTGGCGAACATCAGTTCGTCGAGGGCCTCGACCTGGGCATCGCTCAGGGCCAGGCGCTCGATGATTCGGGGATGGTTCCACCATTGGCCGGCTTCCGGTGCGGCCGGGGTCGGCGTGGCCGCCATCAGGGTGGCGCAGGCCAGCGAGGTGAGCAGGCGGAGGCGGGGGATCTTCATGGCGTTCATCCTCTCTCGGAAAGGGGCGAGGCGGTCAAGGTGGAGGGGTCGAAGGGGTCGAGCCAGCGGAGGGGATCGTCAGGGCCCGGATCGTCGTCGAGGAAGTCCAGGGCGGGCACGGCGATCTCCGGGCCGCCGTCGAGATCCCGGGCAAGAGCGGGGGAGGCCTCCCAGGCCCCGAAGGCCCCCAGGGGGTCGTCGCCACCGACTGCGGCGGCAGGCACCTCGATGCTCTCGAGCAGGGCCAGCGGCCCGGAGGCCACGGGTGGGGGAGCGCCGATCACGGCGAAAGCCAGCACGGCCATCGCCAGAGCGGCGGCGAGGAGGACCGCCGCGCCCGGGCGCCGCCGGCCCCGGCGCCGCTCGTCACGGATCCGGTCGAGGATCTCCCGCCGCTGGCGGTCGAAGAAGCGGTCGGCGAAGGAGGTGTCGCGGTCGCCGTTCATCGCTGGGTCTCCAGGCCCTCGAGCCGCCGTCGAAGGCGCCGCGCGGTGCGGAAGATATGGACCTTGACGGTGCCCGGGTGGATGCCCAGGCGGCCGGCGATTTCGGCGATGGGCAGTCCCTGCTGGAAACGCAGTCGGAAGATCTCCCGCTGCCGCCCCTCGGGGAGCGCGTCGAGGGCTTTCTGGACCTGGGCTGCGAGATCCCGGGACATCATTTCCTCCTCTGGAGTGGGGGCGCCGTCGGCGGCCCGCCGGGCGATTTCCTCGGCCCCCTCGATTTCCCGCCAGGCCTTGCGGCTGCGGTCGACGACCAGGTTGCGCAGGATCCGGTACAACCAGGGGCCGAAACGGCTGTCCTCGCGGAACGAGCCGAGTCCCCGCCAGGCCCGGAGGAAGGTTTCCTGGACCAGGTCGTCGGCATCCTGCACCTGCCGCAGGCAGCCGAGGGCCTTGGCTGTCAAGGGCCGCTGGTAGCGTTCGACCAGGGCGGCGAAGGCCTCCAGGTCGCCCTCGCGCGCCCGCCGGACCAGGGGTGCGTCGCTGTCTCCGGTGGGAACGGGGGCCGCTGGGTTCACGCTGGGGTCTCCGCAAGGGATGACGGGCGGCGCGAGCGGAGGTTGACCGCGCGGCGAGACCAGTGCCGCCGGGGGGGCGATCCGGCCTGTGGGCGGAGCCGCCTCCCCGGACGGGCCGGCCGGATTATGCACCGGGCTTCCACGGTGGTGAAGGAGCCGGCTTGGATGCCGGGTGGGCGTGCCTTATCAGGCGGGGCGGATCTTTCCGGTTCGTGCCGCAGGCGCCGGGCCGGGGCTTTGTCTTGCGTATGAATGAAAAGATGGGTAAATTTTCAATTGAAAGGAGCGGCCATGGACGCTGATCCGGCCGGTGCGCCGGGGGAAGGTTTTGCCGGGCGCAGGGCGTCGCCGCCGGAAGCGGCGGGGGTTCTCACCCGGGCTCTGCTGCGTGCGGCCGAAGAACTCGCCCTGCCCGGGCGGAGCCTGGCGCGGGTGATCGGCATCAGTGAGGCCAGCGTCTCGCGCCTGGCACGGGGTCGGCGCATCGACCCCGGCAGCAAGGAGGGGGAGCTCGCCCTGCTTTTCCTTCGCCTCTTTCGCAGCCTCGACACCCTCGTCGGGGGCGACGCTTCCGCCGCCCGCGCCTGGCTGCATGCCGACAACCATCACCTGGGCGGGGTTCCCGCCGAGCGGATCGAAAGCGTGACGGGGTTGGTCGATGTCGTCGAATATCTGGACGCGATGCGCGGGCGAGCGTGAGGTCCGGCCCCTGGCCTGCAGCGTACTGCGGGCCGTGGAGGCCCAGCACGTGATCGCCACCCGCAAGCTCGTCGACAGCCCCGCGGAGCAGGAGTGGCTCGAGGCGCTGATCGACTCGGCCAAGCCGCCGTGGCCCCGGGGCATGGACCGGGCCGGGCTCCACTACCTGCTGGCCACCCCCTTCCGCTATCCGCCCCTGCGTCACGGCTCGCGCTTCGGCAGTCGAGGGCAGCCGGGTATCTGGTACGGCTCGCGCCGCCGGCACACGGCCCTGGCGGAGGTGGCGTACTACCGGCTGCTCTTTCTCGAGGGCAGCGCCGCGAAGATCGACCGGCTCGAGATGGAGTTGAGCACCTTTCGTATACGGGTGGAGAGTTCCCGGGGGGTGGATCTGGCCGGTCCCGCCTTTGCCGTCTGCCGCGCCGAGATCGCCTCGCCCACTTCGTGGGTCGCGACCCGGGCCCTGGGGCAGGCCATGCGTGAGGCCGGGGTGGAGCTTTTTCTCGCGCCCTCGGCGCGGGACCCCCGCGGGGGCGTCAACGTGGGGCTCTTCTCGCCGGCCCCCTTCGGTTCCCGCAGGCCCGGTCGCTTCACGTCGTGGCACTGCACGACCACCTCGGCGGGGGTGGAATTCACCCGCCGCAGCCTGGGCCGGAGGGAGACCCTGGTCTTCGCCCGGGAACTCTTCGTGGTGGACGGTGCCCTGCCCCGGCCGGGAATCTGAGCGCCGGTACGGCCCGCCGGAGCGGGAGCGCATCCGCCGCGTTCCCGTGGGGGACGACCCGCACCGGCTGGTGGGGCTCGTTTCCCGCCGCAACCTGCCGGGAGTGCTCGCCCAGGGGCGTGGAGAGGCGATGTCACCCGCCCCGGCGGGAATCGGGGTTGGTGCGCTGGCCCCACGCCCCGGGGCCGGGGAAGCGCGGCGGAAGCCCGGCGTGTTTCCGGTCGACCACCGCAGGTATGATGCGTTACCCGGGGAGGTACGTGAGGCCGTTTTCCACGGTGAATTCCGGTCAGGGAGCCGTCATGAGAAGAGTCGCGGGATGCCTGGTATTTTTGCTGCTGGTGGGCCTGTCGGCGGCGCCGGCAGGTGCCGATAGCGCCATCACCGAGAAGACCCGGGTCACGCTGGGAGGGGCGCTGGGCAAGATGGCGGGCCTGCTGGGCGGCAAGCGCGCCCGGGAGGGGACCATCACCGAATACCACGTGCGGGGCGACCGCATGCTCGAGCGCCACGGTGACACCGGCCGCCTGGTGGACCTGGCGGAAGAAAAGATCTACGACATCGACTATCGTCGCCGGCGGTACAGCGTCACCACCTTCGCGGAGTTCCGCCGGAAGATGGAGCGCCTCGACGGCCCGGATCCGGGTGGAACCGGACAGGAGCAGCCTTCTCCCGACGACGAAGGCCAAGCGCTGGAGTACGAGGTCGAGGTGCAGATCGACGAGACCGGGCGCACGGAAATCATCGCCGGCCAGGAGTGCCGCGAGGTGAAGACCGTGGTCACCCTGCGCCAGAAGGGCAAGAGCCTGGAGGAGGGTGGGGGGCTGGTGCTTTCCGCGGGCACGTGGATGGGTCCGGAGAGTCAGGCCTTCGCGGAGCGGCTCGAGTTCCAGCGACGGATGGCGGAGAAGCTCGGTTTCGGCGATCTCGAGGGCATGCGCAAGTCGATGGTCTCGGCGATGACCGCTTGGCCGGGGATGGACCAGGCGATGCAAGCGTTCCGCGACAAGCAGGCAGCCTTCCGCGGCTCGCCGCTGCGGACGGAATTGACCATCGAGACCGTTGCCGGGTCGGAGAGCGCCGACCCTCCCGCCGAGGCGGAGACCGGGGAGCGTCCAGGAGCCAAGCTGGGAGGCATGCTGCGCGGCCTGGGCAAGCGACTGCGTCGTTCTCGTGGGAGCGAGGGCGAGCGGGCGGCAGCCGCTGATGCCGGCGGCAAGCGTGTGTTGATGACTTCCCGGACCGAGGTGCTCAGCCAGGGCGGCGAGGTCGCGGAGAGCGCCGTGAGCATTCCCGAAGGATTCAAGCGGCGGCGTCCCTAGGAAAGCGGGCAGAGGCGGTCCCGCCTGCCTTCGGCGCCCCGACTCTCCCCGTCGCGCCGTGGGTTGCGGCGTCGGTCTGAAGGTGCCCTGGCTTGTCGTCCGCCTCCCGCCTGGATACCGGGAATTTCGCGACGGTCGCGTCTACGGGGACGATGGGTTTTCATCCAGCGTCTTTTGATCTCGAGTGCCCGCCCGACGTCTCGACCATCGGCCGGAAGCTGTCGGATCCGGCTCGAAAAAGCAGCGTAGAAAACACCGAGGGTTTGTGCAACGCTGGGGCCTGTCTATCATCGTTTCGGCGTCTCGGAGGGCGCCGGGGAGGCATGCGTGGCGCGCCTGACGAAAATCTACACCCGCAAGGGAGACGACGGGAGCACCCGTCTGGGCACGGGAGAGAAGGTCGGCAAGGACGACCTGCAGGTCCGGGCCTACGGCGCCGTGGACGAGCTGGGAGCCATCCTCGGTGTGGTCCTCGCCGAGGAGCCGGCCGAAGAGATCGCCGCCGAGCTGCTGCGGATCCAGAGCGAACTGTTCAATCTCGGAGGCCTCCTCTGCCTGCTCTCGCGGGAGTCCGATGAAGTGCCGGAGCTGATCCGGGCCGACCACGTCAAGCGGCTCGAACAGGCCTGTGACCGGTTCAACGCCGACCTCGAGCCTCTCGAGAATTTCATTCTTCCCGGGGGAAGCAGGGCCGCGGCCGGCTTGCACGTGGCCCGCACCGTCTGTCGCCGCGCCGAACGGGAAATGGTGGCCCTGGCGGCGCGCCAGGAGGTCCCCGCCGTCGCGCTCGAGTTCATCAACCGTCTTTCGGACCTGCTCTTCATTCTCGCCCGCTGGGAAAACCGGCGCGCAGGTGGCGCCGATGTGCTCTGGGATACGACGGTCTAGCCTGGCGGCGCTGGGGCTCTTCGTCCTGGCCTGCGCGTCCGCGGCGCTGGCGGGGCCCGCGCGGATTTGCTCGACCAGCCTGGCCGGAGACGAGTTGCTGGCCCTGCTGGTCGAGCCCTCCCGCGTGGCCTGTGTTTCGACTCTGGCCGACGACCCTCGGCTCAGTCACGTGGTGGGGCACTTTCCAGGCACCGTGGCGCGGGTGATCGGACGCATCGAACCCGTGCTCGGTGCCCGGCCGGACCTGGTCCTGGTGGCCCCCTGGAACGATCCCGACTTCCGCCGCCTGCTGACCGATTCGGGAGTCGAGGTGGAGGCGCTGGCGGATGTGAAGGACTTCGACGGGATCCGCCGCCAGGTCCTCGAACTGGGCCGGCGCCTGGGAGTGGCGTCGCGGGCCCTGGAGGTCGTCGCGGGGCTGGACGCCGACCTGGCCCGGGCGGACGAGGCGGCCTCCCGCCGTGCCTGGCGACCGGGCATCCTCTCGTTCTCCCACGGCATCGTCGCCGGAGCGGAGACCACCGTCGACGCGCTGATCCGCCGGGCCGGAGGGGTCAACGTCGCCGCCGAAGCCGGCATCGTGGGTCACACCCGGCTGCCGATGGAAGCCCTGGTGGCTCTCGATCCGGAGGTGCTTCTGCTGGGCTTCGACACGGGGGAAGATCCCGGGAACCTGCTGGCGGCCTATCCCCACCTGGCCGCCACCCGGGCGGTGCGCGAGGGCCGAATCGTGATCTTGCCGCCCCGGTTGCTGACCACGGTCACTCCTTTCCTCACCGAGGGCGTGTTGGCCCTGCAAGCGCGACTGGCCGCCCTGGAGCGGAACGGGGAATGAGCGCCCGGGGCGCCTGGCTGACGGGCCTCCTCCTGCTCCTGTTGTTGGCCGGGGTGATGCTCGCCGGCATCGCCCTGGGGGGGGCGCCGGGTTTCGGCCCCCTCAGGGCGCTGGCCACGCTGTTGGGGCGACCGGAGACGGGGCCCGAGGGGCGCATCTTGAGCGCCCTGGTCTTCGACATCCGTCTACCGCGCGTGGTGCTGCTGGCCCTCGCCGGCGCGGCCTTCGCCGCCGCCGGCGCCGCCCTGCAGGCGGTGCTCGACAACCCCCTGGCCGATCCGGGGCTGCTGGGCCTGTCGGGAGGAGCGAGCCTGGGCGCCGTGCTGGCCTACGCCACCGGGGCCTACGCCCTGTGGTCGGCCAGCGTGCCCCTGGCCGCTTTTCTCGGCGCCCTGGTGGCGGTGCTGGTGGTCTACCTGGTGGCCCACGCGGCGGGGCCGCCGGGGACCTTCGCCCTGCTGCTCACCGGGGTGGCCATGGCCTCCCTGCTGGGGGCGGCGGTCTCCTTCCTGCTGGTGAGCTTCGGCGACTACCGGGTGCACGAGGTTTTCGCCTGGCTGCTGGGCTCCGCGGAGAATCGCACCTGGGCCCACGTACGGATGGCCGTCGGGCCCGTGCTGGCCGGGATCGCGGGGCTGGTGCTCTTCGCCCGCACCATCGACGGCCTGGCTCTCGGGGAGGAGCACGCCCAGGGCATCGGCATCGACCTGGCGCGTTCTCGGCTGCTGGTGATGGGGCTGGCCGCCCTCGCCGCCGGCGGGGCGGTCAGCGTGGTGGGCCCGGTGGGTTTCGTGGGCCTGATGGTGCCCCACCTGGTGCGCTCGGTGGTGGGGGCGGCGGCGCGGAGACTGCTGCCGCTGGTCGCCGTGGCGGGGGCTGCCTTCCTGGTGGCCTGTGACCTGTGCTCCCGCCTGCTCTCCCGTACCACGGAAGTACCGGTGGGCATCGTCACGTCGCTGGTCGGCGTGGTCTTCTTCCTCGTCCTGCTGCACCGCCTGCGCCGGGCCTGAAGGCGGCCCGACACCGCGGCGGGCCGAGACCCGGTCTCCTCGCCCCCGGCCCCTGTCAGCGCAGCGCCTGGACCAGGCGGCGGACGCGGCCGGCGTCGATGGGATCTCCCGGGGCGCTCTTGAGAGCGCTGCCGACGATCAACGCGTCCGCGTCGTCGTACTCCGCTGCGTTGGAGGGGGTCACGCCGCTGCCGATCACCAGGCAGGCTTCGGGCAAGGCCTCGCGCAGGCGGCGGAAGTCCGCGGCATCGGTGGCGGCGCCGGTGGCGCGTCCGGAAAGGACCAGGGCGTCGGCACCCGCCCGGTAGAGGATCTCCCGGGCTTCGTCCAGCAGGTCCCGCGGCGCGAGGGGCGCGCTGTGCTTGACGTCCAGGTCGGCGACGATGGCGATGGACTCCGCGCCCAGGCGCTGACGCTCCCGCAGCAGTTCGTGGGCCCGGCCCTCGAGCAGGCCCTGGTCGGAGACCCGCACACCGCAGAGCACGTTGACGCGGATGAAGCTCGCTCCCGTGGCATGGGCGATGGCCAGGGCCGCCAGGGCGTCGTTGCGCAGCACGTTGATGCCGAAGGGCAGGTCGGTGGCCTCCGCCAGACGCACGGCCAGAGCCGTCATGTGGGCCACGGTCGGCGGCGGCACCGGCCCGGGATGGAACGGGGTGTCACCGAAGTTTTCCAGCAGCAGGGCGTCGGCCCCGCCCTCGGCCAGGGCCCGGGCGTCGGCCAACATGCGTTGACGCACCAGTTCCAGGCCACCGGCGTGACCGGGGGCACCCGGCAGGGCGGGCAGATGCAGCATGCCGACGAGCCGGGGGGCGGCGTCGGGCCGGCGCCGGAAGAAGCGGTTTGCGCGGTTCACGAGGTGCCTCCGGTGGAGAGGAATTCAGGGCAGGCCCGGCCGAGCACGCGCGCCAGCTCCCGGCTCTCGGCGTCGTTCAGCTTCGCGAGCAGGTCCCGCGCACGCCCCAGGGCCGGCGGCAGAAAGTCAAGGAATCGAGGCCTGGCCAGGCGGGTGGCCTGGTAGGCGAAGGTGCCCGCCGCCTTGAGCAGGCGCTGGACGCCCACCCGCATCAGGCGAGGATCCTCGAGGTCGGTGGCCTCGTCCCGGCAGCCCTGGTTCCAGCCCCGTACGGCGGCCTGCCGCTGGTCCGGGTCGAGTTCCACGTAGGGATCGTAGATCAGCGAGGCCAGATCGTAGAAGCGGGGGCCGAGGAGGGCGTCCTGGAAGTCCACGGCGGTGCAGTCGTCTCCGTTGCAGAGCAGGTTGCGGGAGTGGTAGTCCCGGTGGCAAAGCCTGGGGTTCGCCAGGTCCAGGGTGGTGATGAAGCGGTCGAGTCCCCGCGAGATCTCCCGCAGCAGCGTCGGGTCGCGCAGATCACGCCGGCCCGCCACTTCGTGTACGACGAAAAACGCCAGTTCGGAGCGCAGCCGCTCGGCGTCCAGTCGGGGGAAGGCCAGCGGGTGTTCTCCGTGGATCGGCCGGGTGGCCGCCCGATCGAGGAGGCCGGCCATCCGTCCGGCCCGGGCGTAGAGTGTCGCGCGCCGCTCGAAAGCGACGGTGGCCAGCAACTGGTCACCGAGGTCTTCGAAAACCACCGCGGACAAGGCCTCGTCTTCGTCGAGGATCGCGGGCAGGCGCAGGCCGGCCTCCGACAGCGCGCGGTGAGCCGCGCGCAGGCGGGCCAGGGCCGGCACGCCGCCCGCCGGGTCCACCATGATCACCGCGCTGTGACCGCCGAGCCGGCCGACCCGGAAGAAGAGCCGCGTGGAGGCGTCCGCCGCCAGCGGCACGACCGACAGCAGCGGGCCGAACCGCTCCCTGAGCCGGCGGATCAGGTGTTGCCGGTTCCCGCCGCTCACCGTCCCCCCACCGCGGCGAAGGGGACGCACTCCGCCCCGCCGCCCTCACCGGTGGTCACGACACCGTCGGCGAAGTGGCGGCCCGCCGGCACGCAGACCCCCGCGTCGAGGACGACGTTCTCCAGGCGGACCCCCGGCTCGCAGCGGGCGCCTTCGAGCAGGAGGCAGCGCTCGAGGCGAACATCGCTCTCCACCGTCGCCTCCTGTTCGAGGGCCACGACGGAAAGGGACGTACCAGGGGCGACGCGGGCGCCGGGGGCGCAAAAGACCGGTCCCGGTTCGCGGCGGCCGTGGGCGCTGCCGTGGGGCAGGGGGGTTCGGCCGGCGACCAGTTCGCAGACCTTGGCCAGGTAGCTCTCGGCGGAGGTGAACTCGAGCCAGGGACCGTCGAGGGGCACCGCGGCCAGGCGCCGGCCCCGGGCGAGCCATGGCGCCACCACGTCGGGGAAAAGCTCGCAGGGCTCGTTCTTCGGCACCGTGGCGAGCAGCTCCCGGCGGAAGACCGCCACGCCCAGGTAGGTCGCGGCATTCGGATCGGCGGCTGCCGCGCTGAAGGCTCGCACCCGCCCCTCTTCGACGGCGATCGGTCGATAGCCTTCGATCGGCCCGGCGGAGACGAGCAGGGCCCCGATGTTGCGGGGGTGCGCCTCGGCGGCCTCCACCAGGCGCTGGAGAGGAACCCGGGCCAGGGTGTCGGCGTTGTGCAGGACGAAGAAGGGCCCCCGGGCCAGGCGCTCGCGGGGCGCGTCGAGGGCGCCTCCCGTGCCCATCACGCGTTTCTCCCGGAAGATTTCCACCGGATGATCGACGAGCAGGTTCTCGAGGCTCGCCAGGCCGTGGCAGGCGTTGACGGCGAAGTCGGTGACCCCCTGTTGTGCCAGCTGTTCGATCACCCGCGCCGCCAGTCCCCGGCCGAGCACCGGCAGGGATGGCTTGGCCCGCTCCCGGGTCAGCGGGCGCATGCGCTCGCCCCGACCGGCCGCGAGCACCATCGCGGCCAGCGCGGAACTCATCGGGCGTCCACCCCGTCGAAGAGCATGTCCCCCGGCTCGTCGGAGCCCACCTGGCGGCAGAAGAGTTCCCGGTAGGTGGCGGTGCTGTAATCGGCGGGACCGTAGCCCAGCTTGCGGGCGGCGCTGTCGATGCCCTCCGGCGGTCCTTCCAGCTCGATGAAGGTGGCGAAGGGCAACTCGTCGATCTCCACGTGGACGCCGTCGAGTTCGTAGCTCTGGCGGTACTTCTGATAGCGCCAGGTCTGGTGGTAGCCCAGGGCGAGGAGGATCTTCTCCATCTCCTCGGCATCGGAGACCTCGCACTGGTGCTCGACCCGCACCTTGTAGCGCGCGCCTTCTTCGCTGTGTTCGGGAGGATGCTTGAAGGTCAACAGGTGGCGTCCCTGGGTACTGCGCAGGCGGAGCAGCCGCCGGCCGCGGGCGAAGGAGAGGTGCTCGTCGTCGTAGACACGGTTGTCTTCGAAGGAGCGGGGCACCAGGGCCGTGGCGCCGGCTCGGCCGAGCTTCTCCCGGGCCCGGTCGGCGCAATCCACCTCGATCTTGATCTCGATTTCACGCATGGTGGAGATTCTACTCCTTGCCCTCGCCCCGGGCCGGGCGGGGGGACGCCTTCAGCAGCCGGCCGGGGAGAATCGTGTTCCGGCCGAACTTCCGGTTGATGATGTCGGAGGCCCGGGCGGCCCGCCGGATCTGCTCCCTCCGGAGATCGGGGAAGAGGCGGGGTTGAACCTGGGAGCGGTGGAGCAGGCCCGAAGCGCCCACGCCCAGCAGGCGCAGGCCCCGCCCGGCGAAGCCGGAGCGCCTTTTCCACAGCTTCCAGGCCGCGGCGAAGATCTCGGGGCCCAGATCCGTCGCCTCGTCGAGGGTCATCGAGCGGGTGATGGTGTGGTAGGCCCCGTCGCGGACCTTGAGCACCACCGTGCGGGCCAGCACCTCGCGGTTGCGGAGCTGGCGGGCCACACCCTCCGCCCGGGCCAGGAGCTCCCGGCCGATGGCCTCGTCTCCGTAGAGGTCCTCGGTGTAGGTGCGTTCCTCGCTGATCTGCTTGCGTTCGTGGACCTCGCCGATGGGGGTGTCGTCCTCGCCGCGAGCGCGCTGCTCGAGAAAGAGGGCCGTGCGCAGCCCCAGCTCGCGTCGCAGCAGACGGGGGTCGGCCCGCCCCAGTTCGCTGATGGTGCGGATGCCCAGTCGGGCGAGCCGTTCCGTCAGTCGAGGGCCGACGCCCCCGATGCGCTGGACGGGCAGCGGGCCGAGGCGGCGGGCGAAGGCCCGGGGCGGGATCACCACCAGGCCCCGGGGTTTTTCCAGGTCCGAGGCGATCTTGGCCACGAAACGGCAGGCGCCGATGCCGATGCTGGCTCCCAGCCGCTGGGTGGTGTGGATCTCCTCCTGCAGCTCCCGGGCGAGGCTTTCGGCTCGAGCGAAGGAGTCCACCAGTCCGGTCATCTCGCCGTAGGCCTCGTCCACCGAGACCCGCTCCAGCACGGGGATGCGCCGCGCGACCAGGGTGAAGATCTCCCGGGAGACCTGGCGGTAGAAATCGTGGCGGCCGTGGAGCCACACCCCCTGGGGGCAGAGCCGTTCAGCGATCACCGAGGGCATGGCGGAGCGGACGCCGAAGCGCCGGGCCTCGTAGGAGCAGGTTGCCACCACCCCCCGGCGACCCCGGTGGCCGATGATCACCGGCCGACCCGCCAGGGAGGGGTCCTCGCGCTGCTCCACCGCCGCGAAGAAGGCGTCCATGTCCAGGTGGAGAACGATGCGGGCTTGACGATTCATGGTTGGCTCGAAAGATTCACCATTGTCGCACCTCGTGTTCTCGCGGGCCGCCCGGGCGAGGGGAGGGGTGTGGCGGGCGGAAGCCGGTGGACCGGGCTAGATTCGGTGGATCGCGCGCGGGGGGGGCGACGTGAGAGTGGGGGGAGGAGTGACGGAGTCGACCTTGGCCATCGAAACCACCATCTTCGACGCCGATCCCCGGCTCGATGCCCTGGCTGACACCTGGGACCGGCTGCCCGAAGGGCGCGGGCGGCAGGCCGATCTCTACGACTCCCACGCCTGGCTCTCCGCCTGGCTGCGGGTCGCGTCCCCCGAACAGAGGCAGGCCCTGCGGATTCCCGCGGTGCTGCGGGACGGTGAGCTGGCGGCGGCCCTGCCCCTGGTCGTCTCCGGCCGGCAGGCGCGGGCCGCCGGTCACGGCTTTCGCCCCCGCTACCGGCCGGTGGTCACCGGTGCCGAGCCCGATCCGCAAGACCTCGAGGCCCTGGCGGAGGCCGTCGCCGAGGCGGGTTACCGGGAGCTCAGCCTTTTTGCCATGCCTTCACGGGATCCGGCGACGGCCGGCCTGGCCCGGGCTCTCGAGAGTCGCGGCTATGCCGTGCGGCTGAGGGAGGGCAGCGCGGAGAGCCTGGCCCCCGCCGGGGAGGGCTGGGACGCCTTTCGCGCCGGGGCGAAAAAATTCCATCGCACCGTGAAGAACTTCTCCAACAAGGCCGCCCGGCTGGGACCGGTCGAGGTGGAGGCCTGGGAGGCGCCCGAGCGGGGGGCGTCCGATGGTTTCGCCCGCTACGTCGCGCTCCACGGGCGGGGCTGGAAGGGCGAGTTGAACGCGGCCATGCGGCGTCACCGCCAGGCCCTGCTCGAGCGCACCGACGCGCGGGGCTGGTCGCGGCTCTACCTGCTCAAGGTGGCCGGTGTCGATGCGGCGGCCATCCTCTGGCAGAAGATCGGCAAGGTGGCCATTGCCTATTCCACGGTTTATGACCACCGCCTGGCGGCGCTCAGCGCGGGCACCATCGTGATGTGGCAGGCCCACGAGCGGATTCTCGGGGCTTCTTCCCCCCCGCTGCTGGTGGACTACCTGCCGGGGCGAGGAGCCCAGAAAGATCAGCTCGCGGTGGAACGTCCGGTCCTGCTCACCCTCGAGGCGGCTCGCAGCCGGCTGGTGGCGGCGGTGGGGCCCCTGGGGGAAGGTCTGCGGCGGGCGGCGGGTCGCGCTCTGCGTCAGATGCGGGGAGGCGGTGAGAAGACCGTCGCTCCCGCGCCGCGTCGGGAACGGGTCGGCCGGCCCTCGGCGGGCCGGCTCGAGGTGACCCCGGTCCAGCCGGACGGGGCTCTCGAACTCTACCTGGCGGTGGCCGGGGGCCACACCAGCCCCAAAAAGATGCGCGGAAGTTGGGGTGAGGTGGACGCCTGGTGGCAGGTGGGCGATCCTCCCCGCGCCTTCGTGAGGGCCGTGGCCGGCCAGCAGCCACAGGTGGCGGAGATCGTGCTCCTGCCCGCGGCGGAGGTGGACGAACAGCAGGTGCTCGACGCCCTGGCCGCCAAGTTCGCGGCCGCGCTGCAGGTGCAACTCGCCACCGGCAACGCCGCCGGGTCGCCGCCGGCCACGCTCTTGCGGCGCGCCGCGCTGCCCTGGCCCCCGCCCGGCTAACCCGTTGCCCGTCGGCCGTACTCCCGGGTAGTCTCTTGCCCCTGTCGCATGTTCTTGGGGCGGCAGCGAGGAGGCGTGATGGCCGATCACCAGCAAGTCGCCGAAAGGCATCCCCCGGGTCTGAAGGTGCTGTTTTTCACCGAAATGTGGGAGCGTTTCGGCTACTACCTGATGCTGGGCATCTTCGTGCTCTACATGACCGACTCCGAGCGAGGCGGCCGGGCCTTCGACACCGAATGGGCCAACGAGATCTACGGCTGGTTCATCGCGCTGGTCTACCTGACACCCTTCGCCGGCGGAATCATCGCCGACCGCTTCCTGGGCTATCGCAAGAGTGTGATTTTCGGTGGCTTGTTGATGGCCTTCGGCTATCTGGGTGTGGGCTGGGCCCCCGGGGCGGTGGGCTTCTACGCTTCCCTGGCGCTGGTGGTGTTGGGCAACGGTTTTTTCAAGCCCAACATCTCCTCCATCGTGGGACGACTCTATCCCGAGGGCAGTCCACTGCGGGACGCGGGCTACAACATCTTCTACATGGGCATCAACATCGGAGCCTTCGTCTGCAACTTCGTGGCGGCGATCCTCCGCAACCGCTTCGGCTGGGAGTGGGCCTTTTCCGCCGCGGGTATCGGCATGTTCCTGGCGGTGATCTGGTTCGTTCTCGGTCAGCGCCAGTTGGAGGGTACCCAGGACCGGGGCGATGGTGCGGAGGTCTCGGAGGGGATTCTGCTCCAGCTCTGTCTGCGGATCTTCCTGCCCGCCATCGGGGCGGGAGTGATCGGCTTCCTCGTCGCCCGTTCCCTCGACCTCGGGGGCTTTTTCACGCCGACGAACGTGGCCTTCCTCTTCGCGGTCGTTCCCATCGTGGGCTACTACATCGGTGTCTGGCTCAAGGCGCCCGCGGAGGAAAAGGGTCCCATCGCGGCCCTGCTCGCGATCTTCGGGGTGGTGGTGATCTTCTGGATGATCTTCCATCAGAACGGCAACACCCTGACCCTCTGGGCGCGGGACAATACCGACCGGGTCGCGGGCGCCACAGCGCCTCTGCTCGAGGCGGTGTACATGGACGAGCAGGCGCCGGCATCCTACTGGGAGAACGTGCCGCCCGGGCAACGGCCGGCTCCCGGTGAGCGGGTGACTCTGGTTTCGACCGAACTCTATCAGTCGATCAACCCCTTTTTCGTCGTTACGCTGACCCCCCTGGTGGTGGCCTTCTTCGCCTTTCTTCGGAAACGGAACAAGGAGCCCTCCACGCCGGCCAAGATCGCGTGGGGGCTGATGATCACGGCAGCCTCCACGCTGATCATGGTGGCGGCGGTGGAAATGTCGAGAGGGGGGGAGGTGAAGGCCTCGCCCTGGTGGCTGGTGGGCACCTACGGCGTGATCACCGTGGGTGAACTCTGCCTGAGCCCCATGGGCCTGGCGCTGGTCTCCAAGCTGGCGCCCCGGCGGGTGACGGGCCTGATGATGGGGGGCTGGTTCCTGGCGACGGCCATCGGGAACAAGCTCTCCGGCGTGATCGGCTCGTTGTGGGAGAAGGTCGATTCCCTCAGCAGCATTTTCCTGATCAACTGCGCGGCCGCTCTCGGCGCTGCGATCCTGATGGCGCTGCTGGTTCCCTGGATTCGCCGCGTGATGGCCGAGCGCAACCTCTCGTAAGGACGTGGCGCCCGGCGCCCGGCCATGGAGCGGGCCAAGGGGCCGTGTCCGACCCTACGAGGCCATCTTGCGCTTGAGCCAGGGGGCGCAAAGCAGCAGGAGCAGCCCGAATCCGATGAGAATGCCGGCGGTGCCTCCGAAGAGCGTGGGGGTCTCCAGGCTCTCGTACAGGGATCCGGCAAGCCCGGCGAGCTTGCCGGCGAAGGCGTTGGCCAGGAACCAGACGCCCATCAGCATCGCCCCGTAGCGGGCCGGAGCCAGGCGCGTGACCATCGAAAGGCCGATGGGGCTCAGGCACAGCTCGCCCATCACCTGCAGCAGGTAGCAGGCCGACAACCACAGGGGGCTGACCCGCTGTCCATCGGCGGCGAGCAGCGCGGCCTGTACCATGACCAGAAAGCCCGCGGCGTTGAACAGCAATCCGAGGGCCATCTTGACCGGTGTGGACGGGTCTTTTCCCTTGAGCGCCAGCGCCGTCCAGAGTGCCGAAAACACGGGGGCGAAGAGAATCACCAGCAGCGCGGGAAGGGCCTGGAAGTTGCTCGACACGAAGGAGAAACCGAAGATCTCGAGGCGCGTGGCGCGTTCGGCGAAGAGCGTCAACGAGGACCCGGCCTGCTCGTAGGCGGCCCAGAAGATCATCACGAAAGTGCCGAGGGCGAAGATCACGCTGACGCGGCCGATCTCGTCCCTGGTGCAGCGGCCGAGCATGAAGACGTACATGCCGATCACGACGAAGACGGTGCCCGGCCAGATCATCGCGCGCACCGCGTCGACGGCGCTGTGGCTGCCGTTCCAGGACCAGTAGGCGAAGCCCAGGGTGACCGCGGCTCCCACGACGCCGATCCATGCCAGCCGCATTTTTTCGGCCATGCCCATGGGGGGCAGGCTTTCGGATGACGTGGATGTGGCTTCCCGTTGCTGGATGGGTGCCGGAGCGTGGCCGCGGTCGCCCAGGAATCGCTGGCCCCAGGCGAAGATCAGGAAGCCCAGGAACATGCCCAGGCAGGCCGCGCCGAAGCCCCAATGCCAGCCGAAGTTCTCGCTCTGGGCCAGGGTGCCGCAGACCAGCGGGGCGAGGAAGGCGCCGATGTTGATGCCCATGTAGAAGATCGTGAACGCCGCGTCCCGGCGGGCGTCACCCGGCTCGTAGAGTTGGCCGACGAGGGTCGAGATGTTGGGCTTGAAAAATCCGTTGCCCGCGATCAGCAGCAACAGTCCGAGGTAGAGTGGCGCGACCCCCGCGCCGCTGCCGCCGGCCGCCGAAGGCCAGGCGTGGAACGCAAGCATGCCCTGGCCCGCCGCCATGATCAGGGCGCCGATCAGGATCGCCCGGCGCATACCCAGGTAGCGGTCGGCCAGAAAACCTCCCAGCAGGGGAGTGATGTAGACCAGCCCCGTGTAGTCGCCGTAGATGCCTCCCGCCCGGCTGTCGGACCAGGCCAGGTACTGCACCATGTAGAGAATCAGGATCGCTCGCATGCCGTAGTAGGAGAAGCGTTCCCACATTTCGGTGAAGAACAGGACATACAGGCCGACGGGGTGGCCCAAAAACTCACGCTTTTCGACGGTGGCGCCGGCGCTCGGGGGCATGGTCCCTCCCTGGGAAGGTTCGGTGAAACGCGCGCAGGACATACGGGCAGCCCGGGCCGCGGTCAAGCATCATTTCCTCCCCGCGGTGGACTGCTATGCTCTCCGCGCGGGATTCGGGAGATGTCCGCGGGAGGAGGTCCGTGGCGAGAAAAGCGAAGAAGCGGCGCGAACGGGGCGGTTCCGGCCTGTTCTGGCTCGCTCTCCTGGGCTTCATCATCTTCTTCCTGGCGATGCAGGTCGTTCGTTCGGTCGAGCCCTTCGGCATGGACCAGGGCCTGTTCGGCTGCTTCGGCAAGTGGGTTCCCCGGGGCGCACTCCCCTATCGCGACATTTGGGACAGCAAGCCCCCGCTGATTCTCTACACCTACCCACTGGCTTTCGTGCTCACCGGGGGAGGGGTGGGAGGTATGTGGCTGTTCGAGGGCGCCTGGCTTGCGCTGACCGCGGGGAGCGCTTTCCTCCTCGGTCGCCGCTTGTGGGGCCGGGCCGGGGGGCTGGCGGCAGCCGTGTTCGTTTTCACCGGATTGTGGTCCGCGGGCCTCGAAGGCTATACCAGTCGCTCCCAGTCGGAGGAGTTTCTGGCTCTTCCCCTGCTGGGGGCCGCGTGGTTTCTCCTCGGGGGGCGGGAAAGGGATCGCAGCGCCTTCCTGTCGGGGGTGCTGTTGGGCGTGGCGGGGCTCTACAAGGTACCGGCGCTGATCGTCGCGGCGGCCTGGCCTGTGGCCTTGTGGCCCGGACTCGAGTGGAAAGTGGTGCTGCGCAGGACGGGGCTGGCCGCCCTGGGCACCCTGGCGCCATGGCTCCTGGCGGCCGGATGGTTTGCGCTGCACGGCGCCTTTGGTGATTTCGTCGACGCGGTCTTCATCTACAACCGGCACTATGCGGAGATGGTCGGAGGCGGTGCCTCCCTCGCGGGTGTCGGGCTGGATTTCATCCGCCGGATCGGGCTGTCGGTCCCGACAGCGGTTCTGGCCGCGGGCATCGGGGCGGCTTTCGCCTTCCTGCGCCGCGAGCGGCGGATCTACTGGTTGGTGGCCTGGCTGCTGCTGGCGGCTTTCGCCGTCATCGCCCAGAAGCAGATCGCGGGTTATCACTGCCTGCTCGTCATTCCCCCCCTGGCCCTGTTGGCTGCCCGAGGCGTCGCCGCCCTGGCCACGGCCGCCGCCGGAGGGCGCCGGCCGCTGCGTGTCGCCGCCATGCTGGCCCTGGCGGCGGCGGGCCTGGTGGAAGGCAACACCTGGTTCAGGGTCTACGGGCGCGACCTGGGACGGCTTTCCGGCCGTATCACTCAGGAGCGTTACCTGGCCTCTTTCCAGGTCGGCCCTTTTTCTCCTCTCGTCGAGCGGCAGGTGGCGCAATACCTGCGCAAAAACTGTCCGCTGGGGAAGAGGGTGCTCGTCTGGGGGCTTTCTCCCGGTATCTATGTCCTGGCCGATCGCCGCCCCGCCACGCGTTTCCCTTTCCACCACTTGCTGCTGACCGACTCCCCCCTTTCGCAGGCCTGGGGCAGTCTCGCCACGCGTCGCCGGCAATTCATCGAGAACCTCCGGAGGGACCCTCCGGCCTTCGTTCTCGTCGGTACCCGCGATCGCAACGGCTTCGAGCCCGAAGATTCCCGGACGCAGATGGTGCGCTTTCCGGAATTTCGGAATTTCCTCGGGCGGCACTACGAAGAGCAGCGGCGCATCGCCAACTTCATCGTCTACGCCCTGCGCTGAAAGGCGCCGGTTCGGTCTGTCGTCAGGGCGAAGGGCACGCCGCCGCCGCCGCGTCGGCGCCCCAGGGACCGGCTCCACCGCAGGCGTCGTCGAGAGCTCGCACCAGGTAGTGCCAGCCGCTTCCCGCGGCGGGAACGGCGGGCTCGAGAAACTCGGTATCTGTCGGGTCGTCGTCGGTGTTCGTGCGGCAGAGGAAATCGTCGGCGGTGCCGAGCGCACCTCGAGCGACGTCGTAGCGATCGGCCGTCGAGGCCGGGGTCCAGGTGAATCGGGTGGTCGAGGCGCCGACAGTCTCGGCCCTCAACGACTCGACCTCGAGGGGCGTTCCCGCCAGGGGATCGAGGACCGCGCAGTCCACGCTGTCGTCGATGCCGTCGCCGTCCTGGTCCACGGGCAAGCGTTCGATGTCGCCGAAGAGGTCGAGGTGATCGGAGGCGGTGGTGCTCACGCCGCAGTTGAGGGGAACGCCGGCCTTGGGCAACCAGTAGCCCGGGGGCGGATCGTCGACGCCGTTGTCGTCGCAGGAGTCGTAGATCTCGGTGCCGGAGGCCGCTCCATGTTGCTCGACCCACAACAGGTCGAGGATGCGAAAGGTGGCGGGGTGGGTCACCGGATCGCCGGGGTCGTCCTCGTGGAAGGCCTCGAGCATGATCATGCCGGCGTCCTCGAGGGTGCGGTAGGGATCGTAGATCACGGGGAAGGTGATGTCGGAACCCAGGCGATAGGTCGTCGGGAGGTCGGCCGGCGGTGCGTCGAAGACCGGCGCACCGAAGGGGCCCTGGCGCGGATCCTGGTTGAAATCTCCGGTCAGGAGGATGGGGGAGCCGGGGTCGTCGAGGCGAATCCGGTCGAGGGCCTGGACGATGCGCTGAATCTCGATCTGGCGGCGGAACTTGCTGGTATCGGAAGTGCCCGCCTTGAGGTGTACGGTGACCACGATCCAGGGTGCCGATCCCGGCGAGGCCTCGAGCCACACGGCGAAAATATCGCGCGTGATGTCGTTGGCATCCGGGTCCCCGGACAACTCCGCCGCGCTGTAGGACTCCGAGCGCAGCACCGGAGCGTGGCTGAGCACCGCGGTTCGCTCGTTGCCGGAAAGCGTGCCGGAGACCTGGGAGATGGCCCAGTAGGCGTACCCGGCTTCCTGTGCGAGTTCGTCGATATGGTCGCGATCCGTGGTCCCGATGACCTCCTGGAGGGCCGCCGCGTCCGCGTCGACACGTCGCAGAACCTGGACCAGGGCACTCCAGTCCGGGTCTCCCGGCGTACCGAGGCTCTGGGTGTTGTACGAGCCGACCCTCAGGGAATCGGCCGGCGCGCTTCCCATCAGCGCTGATACGGCGAGGAACGCGATCAGCCGACGGAGTCCCCGCCGCTCCGCCGGCGTGGCAGTCCCGGAACGAAACAACGCCATCTTGCCTCCACCCGGAGGGAAGATACCGCGAGTCGGATGCCGGGGAAAGACGGTTTGTGCTCCTCCCGGGTCAGGGGTGGGCGGGCGCCATCATCTGCCGGTCGGACTTGCCTGCAGGAGAGACGAACAGCGCTTCGGTTTCGCGGAAGGTGGCCGGCTCGTAGGTCCAGCCGCGTTCGAGTCGGCGCTCTTCCCGTCCGATGGTGAATTGCAGGTAGCGGCCCAGGAGGGGGGCCGCAAGGCGGGACTTGATCCCGAATTCCCGGTACAGATCACGCAGCACCCGTGAAATCTTCTCCGAGACCGTGGGGTTCGAGCGGAAGCGGCGACGCGCGGCCCACAGGGCTCCGGCGTAGGTGGTGGCCAGGTCCCGGATTTCCCAGAGGAATCGGCGCCGGACCCGCAGGTCGGGATGGTTCTTGTGTCGCTGCCAGCCCTGCAGCAGGGTGCGGGCGACGCGCACGATGCTCGGTCCATTGACTTCCAGGTCGGTCCGGAACGCTTTCAGCAGGAAGTCGCCTTCCTCGCCGTTGCGGAAGTGGGGATGCCGGAACGAGAAGCGGTACTGTCCGTGGGTATCGCACTCGGGGAACTCTTTGGAGTCCAGCAGGCGGTCCTTGGCCTCGAATTCCGCGTGCAGCGGTGTACCGAGTACGGGGGTGTACAGCATGAACTGGTGGAACTCCGTGTCGTGGCTGACCGCGTGGCTGATCACTTCGTGCATCGTTTCGGGCCGATGCTCCTCGAGACCGATGATCGTCGAGCCGAGGACCCGGATGCCGTGTGCTTGCAACTGGCGGACGACATCGCGCGTGTCGATGCCGTTGAGCTTGGAATAGTTGGCGGCCTTTCCCTCGAGTCCCATCCAGATCCAGGAGATCCCGAGCTGGACCAGTTGCTCGAGGGTGTACTTCCGCAGCACGTTGGCTGAGCTGAACACGTAGAGCGCCCAGGGCTTGTCGTGCTTGATCATCAATTCGAGCAGGCGCAGAGCACGCTTGCGATGGAAAAGAAAATTCTCGTCCATCATGAAGAAGGAGCGGACTTTCATCGATTGCTCGAGGGCGTGCATGATTTCGAAGAGTTCATCGCCGGATTCGTAGAAGTGGACGAACTTGCCCTTGCCGCCGAACATCGCCGAGGTGGCGCAGAAGTTGCACCCGAGGGGGCAGCCCACGGAGGGAATCACGGTGGCGGCCACGTCCCCCGGTTTTTCCCTGAGCCGGACGCCCATCACCCGGGTGCCCATTCCGGAGACGATGCGCGGGTGCCGGAGGGGCTTGCGGTCGTCTTCGCCGAGGAAGCGGCGCATCCATGCCACCCCTTCGCCGCGAACGATGTGATCGGCGTCGATGCGCTCGGCGATGTCGGGAATGTTGGCGACATGGCCGCCGACGACGATGGTCGCCTGGGGCAGGTGGATGCGCACCAGCTCGCACATCTTCTGCACCTTGGCCACGTTGGGGATGATCGCGCCGATGCCGACGATGTCGTAGTCGTGGGTCTTGATTTCTTCGATGAAGCGGTCCAGCGTGGGGAAGTCGAGAAGCGTGCAGGGCGCCTCGATGTTGGCCTGGATCAGCATCAGGCCCCATGAACGATGGAACATGCGCAAGGAGAAGGCTCCCTGCACCCGGGTGACCTGGTTGTGGTAGAGCTCCATCGGGTTGATGGTGCGACTGCCGTATTCGTCGTCCTGGGCGTAGGGGCCGAAAACGCTGGTCAGCAGGACGCTGGCTCGCGAGCCGCGGGGGTGTCGGGCGGGCGCCGCTTGGCCCGTAGTGACAGTCGTCGTGATTGCCGTCATGGGGGAAGGCCTTTCTGCTCCTGAGGGTTGCATGGGAAGGCGAGGCTGACAGTGACTGCTGCTGCATGCATTTCACAATCGGTTCGAGTCTCGCAGGCAATTCTGGTGGCACTGGACTCCAAGTCAAGGGCTCGCAGGCCGAGGAACTCCCGCAGCGCGTTGACCATTTGGCGCGGCAGTCAATAATTCCGGCGGAACACCGCGTGGGATGCTGCGGGCTTATTGGCGCCTTCAAGACGGTTTCTTTTTGAAGAATCGCCCGGGAAATTTTGTTTGTCGCGCGTGGGGGTTACGGCCGGCCGACCTGCCCGACCGCGGTAGTATGCTCGCCCGAGGAGGATTCCATGAGTGACGAGGCCCGGTCCGGCGAGACGCCACGGTGCCCCTGGTGCGGTCGGGATCCGGTCTACGTGGCCTACCACGACCGGGAGTGGGGCGTGCCGGTACACGACGACCGCAAGCTCTTCGAATTTCTCGTCCTCGAGGGGGCCCAGGCGGGCCTGAGCTGGCTGACGATCCTCAAGCGCCGTGAGGGCTACCGGCGGGCCTACAGGGGGTTCGACCCCCGGAAGGTGGCCCGCTTCGGAGCCTCCAGCGTGCGACGCCTCCTTGCGGATACCGGGATCATTCGCAATCGCCTGAAGATCGAGGCCAGCATCTCCAACGCACGGGCCTTCCTGAAGGTGCAGGAAGAGTGGGGCAGCTTCGACGCGTATATCTGGTCCTTCGTCGATGGGAGACCGCTTCAGAATCGCTGGCGGAACGTCTCGGAGTTACCGGCTTCGACGCCGCTGTCGGAGACGATCAGCCGCGATCTCAAACGGCGTGGCTTCCGCTTTGTCGGTCCGACCATCGTCTATGCCCACATGCAGGCCACCGGCATGGTCAACGACCACCTGGTGAGTTGTTTCCGCTACCGGCAGCTCAAAGGGGAAACATAGCCGCTTCCAGAATGCGGACCCTGCCTTCGCCGTCGAGCAGCAGGCCTGCCGGTCCCGGGGAACGGGCGGCCGCATGACCATGGACGACCAGGTCGCCGTTGACGAAGCCTTTGCGGTGGGAGCCCACGCTGGAAACGGCCAGGGTCGAGGCGGCGTCGTCCTCCTGCGGCGTGAAGGCCTGCTCGTCGAGAACGGCGACCTTGCCGGCCTCGACCTGTTCGAGCCGCGCCTTGCCGCTGCGGGTATCGAGGGTGAAGGAGGCGAAAGAGTCCGTGTCGACGAAGTGGTGCACAACGGCGACCTGTCCCTCGAACTCCGAAAGATCGACACGCCACTCGGCCTGCAGATCGCCATAGTCCGGCGAGAAGAGCAAAACGGCGCGTCCGTGCACCTCGAGCAGCGCGCCCGGCCGCCGATCACCGGCCACGACTCGGGCCTTGGAGGCCATGGCCGGGTCGGCCCACTCGAGGGCACCCCCGAGGGAGGATCCGGCGCCCGGGACCCATTCGAGAGTTCCGTCCTCGTCGATGGTGACGGGAGACTCGGTGGTTTCGGGCGGGGTGGCGCCTGCGGAAGCAGCGCGTTCCGGGCCTTGCGAGAGAGATACGGCCAGGCCGTGTCGGTAGACCAGGGCCCCGCCCCGATCGGCCGTCAAGCCGACCATGGCGACGGCGCCGAGTCCCAGGACGCAGGAGGCCGCCTTGAAGGCCGGGCGGCGGGTGACGGCCATGGCGGCGATCCCACTGAGTTGGGCCGCCTTGGCCAGGGCCACGACCGTGGAGAGGGCCACCAGCCACCACGCCAGGTCGGCATGACGGGCCAGGGCCGCTTGGGCCGCGGCGGGAACCATGCCGAGTTCGTCGGCGGCGTGATCGCCGGAGAAGAATGTCGCCCATGCGCTCACTGCCCCGAGCAGGTAGGCGGCCGAAGCGAGGGAGTTCCAGGAAGCCCAGCGGCGGACGAGGACCGAGCCCGCGTCCAGGCCGGCTGCCAACACCAGCAGGACAATCGGGAAGTGCACCAGTGCGGGGTGCAAGTTGGGCAGAGACGAAACGGATTCGAGCCATTCCATGGCGACGCCCTCCGGTGGATCGGGGGAGGAGTCCTGTGCAGGACCCCTCCCCCGCGCGACGTTTCAGTTCTTGACGAACTGTCCGCAACGGGGCATTTTCGTGCCGCCGTAAGGATTGCCGATCTGGCCCTTGGGCTGCAGCCAGGAACGCTTGGCCATCGGGCAGAAGGCCACGGCCGGCTTGTCACCCGTCGCGGCATCGCGGTAGCTGACCAACGATTCGGAGAGTGGGGCGAACGCATCGCGCGCCGAGCGGAGATCCTTCGACCCGGCCAGGGCATCGGCCTGCTCGCGGAGCTTCGGCAGCAGCGCCTTGATCGCGGCGCTCTTGTCGTCGGCCACGCCGGCCGTCTCGGCGTCGAAGGCGCTGGCCAGGCGCCGTGCGCGCTTGCTGATCGCCCGAGCGTGCTCTCCAATGCCGTCCAGGGAGTCCGAGAGCAAGGACAGGCGGATCGCCTCGTAGTGCTCGATGAACTCGGAAAAGGCCGTTTTCTTCATCTTGTGGTGCTCGCCGTGCTTGTCTCCGTGAGCCCAGGCGGCGGGGAGCAGGGTCAGAACCAGGATCGTGATCAGGGCGACTTTGGTTTTCATGTTGTGCCTCCGGGCGGCGCGGGGCCGCCGTTGTGATTCAGTGGTCAGGAGAAACCGATTTGCGGATCGAGCCGAGGCCCATCGATCGCCAGATGAAGAAAACAGCCGGATAGACGATCAACTCGCCGACGAAAGAGGTGACGACGCCGCCGATCATGGGCGCGGCGATACGACGCATGACATCCGCGCCGCTTCCCGTCGCCCAGAGAATCGGTACCAGAGAGAAGAGCGTCGCAGCGACGGTCATCATCTTGGGGCGGATGCGCTGGACCGCTCCGTGATCGACCGCGGCCACCAGGTCGGCGCGCGTGTTCATCTCCCCGCGGGCCTTCCATCGCTCCCACGCGATGTCCAGGTAGAGCAGCATCACCACGCCGGTTTCCGCGTCGAGACCCGCCAGTGCGATCATGCCGACCCAGACGGCGATCGACCAGTTGTAGCCCAGGAAGTAGAGCAGCCACACCGCACCGACGATGGAGAACGGCACTGCGAGCAAAACGATGCCGGTCTTGATCAACGAGTTGGTGTTGAAGTAGAGAATGATGAAGATCAGGAGGAGCGTGATGGGGACGATGACGACCAGGCGCTTTTTGGCCCGCTCCATGTATTCGTATTGTCCCGACCAGAAGATCGTGTAGCCGGTAGGCAGATCGACGTTTTCCTCGACCGCCTGCTTGGCCCGCTGCACCCACGTTCCGACATCGATCCCGCGAAGATCCACGTAGACCCAGGCGTTGGGGCGAGCGTTCTCCGACTTGATGCTGGGGGGACCTTGCCGAACCCAGATGGTGGCGAGTTGTGAGATCGGCACCTGCGCCCCGGTGGGAGTCGCGACCAGGATCTCCCGCAGGTTGGTCAGATCGTTTCGCAGTTCCCGGGGATAGCGCACGTTGATCGGGTAGCGCTCGAGTCCCTCGATCGTCCAGGCCACGTTCATACCGCCGACGGCGGAGCGAATCACGTCCTGGATGTCACCGACGGTCAGGCCGAAGCGGGCGGCGGCTTCGCGGTCGATGTCGAAGTCGATGTAGCTGCCTCCCATGACCCGTTCGGCATAAGCGGAAAGGGTGCCCGGAAGATCCTGCACCGCAGCCTCCACCTGCTGGCCGATCTTCTCGAGTGTCAGGAGGTCGGGGCCGGCGATCTTGATACCGATCGGCGTTTTGATGCCGGTGGACAGCATGTCGATGCGGGTCTTGATCGGCATCGTCCAAGCGTTGGTCAGCCCTGGAAACTGGATCGCTCGATCCATCTCCTCGACGAGCTTCTCCTTCGTCATGCCCGGCCGCCATTCCGACCGGGGTTTGAGGCGGATCGTCGTCTCGATCATCGACAGGGGGGCCGGGTCGGTCGCGGTTTCAGCGCGGCCGATCTTGCCCAGCACCGAATCGACTTCCGGAAAAGTGCGAATGATGCGGTCCGTTTGCTGGAGGATTTCCTTGGCCTTGGTGATCGACAGCCCGGGGAAAGTCGTGGGCATGTAGAGCAGGTCGCCCTCCCACAGGGGAGGCATGAACTCGGATCCCATGCGTTGCATCGGGTACCAGACGGAGCCGACCGCCAGGACGGCGAGAAAGACCACCAGCCAGCGGAACTTGAGTGCCAGGTTGAGGGCCGGCGTGTAGATGAACCGCAGAACACGGGAAACCGGGTGCCGTTCCTCGCTGAAGATCTTGCCGCGGACGAACCAGTACATGAGGATGGGAATGATGGTGATGGCGACGATGGAGGACATCGCCATGGCGTAGGTCTTGGTGAAGGCCAGGGGCTTGAAGAGGCGTCCTTCCTGGGCTTGCAGGGTGAAGACCGGCAGGAAGGAGACCGTGATCACCAGCAGCGAGAAGAAGAGGGTCGGTCCCACCTCCTGGGCGGAGCGGAGGATGATCTCGAAATGGCTGCGTTTACCCCGCCATTCCTCGTAGTGCTTGTGAGCGTTCTCGACCATGATGATCGAGGCGTCCACGAGAACTCCGATGGAAATCGCGATGCCTCCGAGGGACATGATATTGGCGCCGAGGCCTTGCAGGCGCATGACGATGAACGCCAGCAGCAAAGAGATCGGAATCGATATGATGGCGACGAATGCCGACCGGATGTGAAAGAGAAAGAGAATGCACACGAGTGCGACGATGATGGATTCTTCGATGAGCGTGGATGTCAAAGTTTTCAGCGAGTGGTGGATCAGCCCGGTGCGATCGTAGGCTACGGAAATTTCCACGCCCTCGGGGAGACCTTGCTTGAGTTCCGCCAGCCGCTCTTTGACACGGTCGATCGTCGAGAGCGTGTCGGCTCCGCTGCGGACGATAATGATACCGCCGACGGTCTCTCCCTCGCCGTTCCATTCGGCCAGCCCACGGCGGATTTCCGGCCCGATCGTCACGTGGGCCAGATCGCGCAGCAGGATCGGTGTCCCTCCCGGGCCGACACCCAGGGGGATGCGTTCGAGATCGCGGATTCCCTGGATGTATCCCAGGCCGCGCACCATGTATTCGCGTTCGGCGATCTCGATCAGACGTCCCCCCACGTCGTTGTTCGAGCGCTTGATGGCTTGGATCACTTTCTGCAGGCGAATGTCATATGCGCGCAGTTTGACGGGATCGATCTCGACCTGGTACTGGCGTACGAAGCCGCCGATGGAGGCCACCTCGGAAACACCTTCCACGGACATCAGCCCATATTTCAAGTACCAGTCCTGCATACTGCGCAGGTCGGCCAGGGAGTGCTGGTCGGAATTGAGGACGTACATGAAGGCCCAGCCGACGCCGGTGGCGTCGGGGCCGAGCTCGGGCGTCACTCCCGCCGGTAACTGGCTGGACAGTCCGGAAAGGTACTCGAGAACCCGCGAGCGCGCCCAGTAGAGGTCGGTACCGTCCTCGAAGATCACGTAGACGAAGCTGAAACCGAAGAACGAGTAGCCACGCACGACTTTGGCGTAGGGCACTGCGAGCATCTTCGAGGTCAGTGGGTAGGTGATCTGGTCCTCGACCACTTGGGGGGCTTGTCCCGGGTACTGGGTGTAGATAATGACCTGCACGTCGGAGAGGTCGGGAATCGCATCGAGGCGGATCGAGTTGATGGCCCAGAATCCGGCGACGATGGCAAAGATCACCGCGACGACGACGAAAAACTGGTTGCGCAGTGACCATTCGATGATTTTGTTGAGCATGACCGCCTCACTTTCCCGACTTGCGTGCGGCAATAAGCTTCTGAATCGCCTCCTGGAGACTGGATTCGGAATCGATCAGGAACTGCGAAGAGGTCACGATCCGGTCCATGTCGGTCAGGCCCGAGACCACCTGGACCCAGCCTTCACCCTCGGCGCCGAGTTCGACTTCACGGGGAGCGAAACGGCCCTCGCCGAGGGAGACCACGATGATGTTGCGGGTTCCGGTGCGGATCACGGCGTGCGACGGGACGGCGATGGCGTTGCGGGCCACGATGGGCTGGAAGTGTACCGTGGCGTACATGCCGACACGCAGCTTGGAGGCGATATTGGGCACCTGGAGCGTCAGGGTGACCGTGCGGGTGCGCTCGGTGACGGAGGGTTCGATGAAGCGCACCTTTCCCTCGAACTGCTCGCCGGGGAAATAGTTCAAAACGATCGAAGCGCGCTGGTCGATGTCGATCCAGGGGAGCTGGCTCTCGAAGACCTCCACGTTCAGCCACAGGGAGGTGAGGTCGGCGATATGCATCAATTCCATGCCCGGTCGAATGGCCATGCCTTCGAGTCCGGGCATGCGGCGCATGACGATGCCGCCGGCCGGGGCGACGACCTTGAGGGTTCTGAAGACCTTGCCGGTCTGCTCCAGCTCGGCGATCTGTGCGGGGGTGATGTCCCACAAGCGCAGGCGTCGGCGGGCGGCTTCTACCAGGGCCCGGGCGCGGGCCGCCGCCGTGGCCGAGGTGCGCTTCATGCGCCGGGCGTAGTCGAGAGCCGAGAGAAGCTCTTCCTCGGTCTGCACGAGCTCGGGGGAATAGACCTCGAAGAGGGGCTCGCCCTTCTTGACCTCCTGGCCGATGTAGTTGACCCAGGTGCGCTCGACGAAGCCCTCGTACTTGGTCGTGACCGAGACCATATTCTCCTGGTCGTAGTCCAGGTAGCCGACCGTGCGAATCGGACGGCGGAGATCGCGGCGCCGGACGGGTTCGATGATGACGTTCATGTTCTGCTGCACCGAGGGGTCGATGTGGACGGTGGCGCCATCTCCGCCGGCCTGGTCGACTTCGTCCTCGTAGACCGGAACGTAGTCCATGCCCATCGAGTCCTTCGCGGGAACCGGCGAGGTGATCGTGGGATCCATCGGGTTGCGGTAGAAGAGGATCTTGCGTTCACCGGAACCGGGTGCGGCCCCGCCGGCCGACGGGTTCCCTTGCCTGAGGGGAACCAGGTCCATGCTGCAGATGGGGCAAGTTCCCGGTTCGTCCTGGATGACGTTGGGATGCATGCCGCAGGTCCAGAGCTGCCCATCGCCGGCTTCGCCGGCGTGAGCGTGGTCGGTGGAGGCGCCGGTCAAGGACTTGCCGAGAGGAGTGAAGAAAAGAGCCCCGGCAAGCGACGCTCCGATGACGACTCCCGTGATCAGGCCGATCCACGGCCCCCTCGAGCGCTTGGGTGAAGTCTCGTTGATCATGCTTGATCCCCTTCATCGGCGATCGCCAGCGGGCCGGCGATGGCCTCCTCGATATCGATGAGCAGGAGCTGCAGCTGCATTACGGCACGCTTGGTGCCGAGTCGGACTTCGAGCAGGATGCGTTCGGCGTCCAGCAGGTCGAGAACGTCCGCATGTCCGGTTTCGTAGCCGAAGCGGGCGCTGGCCAGGGACTCCTCGGCCTGAGGCAACAGCACCTGTCCGAGGAGATGCCATTGGGCCAGCAGTGGCGGGTGTTCGGCCAGGCGCGCATGGAGTCGACGCTCGATATCGAGGACCGTCGATGCCAGGTCCGCGGTAGCCGCCGTCCGTGCTTCGAGGGCCTCTCGCACGCCGGCATCGAGGCGTCGCTTGCGAATCGGCAGATTGATCGTCGCCGCGACGCCGAGAATGTCCTCGCCGCTGTCGGCGGGGGGCGCGATTCTCCCGGCCCAGTCCTGGCGTCGGTCGACGACCGTGTAGGTCATGCCGACGGAGAAATCAGGCCGGTAGTCCTTACGGGCCAGGGCCACGCGATGCTCGGTGCTGTTGATGGTTTCCCGGCCGGCTAGAACCGCCGGATGACGGGCGACGGCCAGGGCGCGAAGCTGCTCGGGGGAGGGCAACTTCTCGTGCGGATGCGCCAGTCGCAGAGGCGGCAGTTCTTCGCTCCCCGGACGATCCCGCAGGGCGTTGACCTCGGTGACGAGAGCTGCGCGCTGTCGGTCGAGCTCGAGCAGACGCGTACGGTCCCGGGTGATTTCCGCCTGAAGCTTGATCGGCGACTGGGCGGGGCCCCTACCGGTCGCATAGCGGGAGCGGGCCAGGTGCTCGAACTCTTCGAGGGTGTTCAGGTCTTCAGTGACGATGCGCTTGGAGACATCGATGAAGGCGATGCGGGTGAGCAGTCGCCGCGCCTGGGTGATCTTCTGCAGCGCGATCTCGTCGACCCGGGCCCGGGCAGAGGCCGCCAGGGCCCGCTGGACGTCCTCCCGCAGGGAAAGCTTGCCCTTCCAGGGGATCCGCTGGCCGAGGGTTGCGCTGATGCGTTGGGGTCCGGTACGGGTTTCGGGGGGCAACAGGAAAGCCGCCAGGCCCAGCGTGGGATCCGGTAGCGTGCCCGCCTGCGGGCCGCGCTCGGCCAGGGCGGCGGCCTGGGCGCGGGCCCGGGCGATGGCCGGGTTGTCACTGTAAATCTGTTGTAAGAGAGCGTTTTCCGCGGCGCTGGGAGCCGAGTCGATCAGCTCCTGCACCGCCCCTGCGGCGACTTCGGCGCGGGCGGGGAACCATGGCCGGGGGAGCACCAGCGCAAGCAGGAGCAGCAGCCTGGCGGTGAAGCGTGGGTCTGCGAAAGACATGTTGATCTCCTGGAACGAGACGAGTCACGCGTATTGCGAAATGCAATCGATCCGGTCGCTGCATCAGCGAACGGCGATGGCGACTTGTCCGAATATCTCAGGAGAGAAAGCTGCAGAGCCGCAAATAGGCGGGTGGGTCGTAGGAGGCCGGTGGCAGGTCCCGTTCACCGTTGGCGCAAAAGGCCGGCAACGACGGGCTGGAAGCCCGTGGGGCGCTTTCGAGGGCGAGGCCGAGTTCGGTGCCGGAAGACGGTGCCGGGAGGGTTCCGGGTTCGGCGTCCAGCGAGCGGGGGAGTCTTCCCTGGCTCAGGCCACAGGGGCAACAGCAGGGTTGAGGTTGCGCGTCGATCCCTGAAGTGGATTTGTCGTTGGCGTCGATCCTGCCGCAGCAGCCCGGCGGGCAAGCGTCGCGCGTGCAGTCGAACAGTGTTCCCGCCAAGGTCATCGGGGCGACGCTCGCCGCGATCAGCAGGATGATGAGCCAACGTTTCATGCTTGGGAGTATGCGACCATGCCGCCGGGGGAGCAAGGCCCGGCACGGGGGGGCAAGGCGCGGCACTCCGCGCCGACGCGCGCCCCGGTTGCGACTGCAGCGTTGTGTGAACCCACGGGTTCGAGGGTCGCACCAGGCAACACGGAATCGGTGCGGCGCGATGCGCGTCGTGTCCAGGGGCCTCGGGGTCCCGGGCGTCGTTCCGCCGTTTCGCTTCGAGACAGCCGGAAGGGGGCATGGCTGCGCCGCCACCGGCCCGGTGCCCCAGGTTCGGGCCGGGGGCTGCGCTGGAGGCGGAACCGTTCGTAGCTCCGGGCCCCGTTGCTCTGCCGCGGCTCTCTGGGGTATCCTGTCGAACGTTCGTTCGGTTCGTGATCCAGCCACCTTCCCCGGGTTTTCCGGGACCCGCGCAACTTCGCGCCATGCGAGCAAGCCATGCGAGTGGATGACTTCGTCTATCACCGTCCAGATTCGATAGCCCAGGCGGTCGCCTTGCTTCGGGAATTGGGGCCGGGGGTGCATTTCGTCGCCGGCGGCACCGACCTGCTGCCCGACCTCAAGCGCGGCCGGGAAACGGCCCGTCACCTGGTCGCCCTGGGCGGGCTGGCCGATCTGCGGGGCATCCGCCGGGAGGAAGACGGCTGCCTGCGCATCGGGGCCCTGTGCACCCTGGCCGAGGTGGCCACGTCACCGCTGGTGCGGGAGTTCTTCCCGGCCCTGGCCGAGGCGACCGGTATGCTGGGCGCCGTGCAGATCCGCAACCAGGGCACCCTGGGAGGCAACTTCTGCCGGGCGGTTCCCTGCGCGGACACACCACCGATCTGTGTCGCCGCCGGAGCGGAGGTCCTGCTCTCGGACGGCGAGAACGAGCGTCGCGTACCGGCGACCGAGTTCTTCGTCGGGCCGCGGAAGACCTGTCGTCGGCCCGACGAAGTGATGCTGGCGCTGGCGATTCCTCCTCAACCGCCCGGTGCGGGAGCCTGCTACCAACGTTTCACCCTGCGCGGCGGCCTGGCCCTGGCTGTGGCCTCGGTGGCCGCGCGGGTGGTGCTGGCCGGGGGCCGCGTCGAGAGCGCCGACGTGGTGCTCGGGGCGGTGGCGCCGGTTCCCCTGATCGTTCGAGACTGTTCCGGGGTGCTGGCGGGCCAGGCCCTCGACGAGGGGTTGCTCGAGCAGGCCGGCCGGGTGGCCGCCGAGGCGGCTGAACCGATCTCGGATATTCGAGGCAGCGTGGAGTACCGCCGTGAGATCGTCGCTGTTCTGACCCGACGCGCCCTGGCGGAAGCGGCCGCGCGGGCCGAGGGCCGCGGTCGCTACCGCTGGGAGGGGCTGCGATGAGCGGCAACGAGATCCTGATTCGCCTCAACGTCAACGGCACCTCCCACACCCTGGGAGTCAAGCCCAGCACCACCCTCCTGCAAGCCCTGCGCAACCATCTCGACCTGACCGGCACGAAGAAGGGTTGCGAGATGGGCGACTGCGGGGCGTGCACGGTTCTGCTCGATGGCAAGCCGGTCAACTCCTGTCTCGTGCTGGCGGTGCAGGCCGACGGGCGGGAGGTGACCACCGTGGAGGGACTCGCCCGGGGGAGCGAGTTGCACCCCTTGCAGAAGTCCTTCGTCAAGCACGGGGCCCTGCAATGCGGGTATTGCACTCCAGGCATGTTGATGTCCGCCGCCGCGCTTTTGGACCGCACGCCGGACCCCGGCGAGGGCGAGATCAAGGAGGCCCTGGGGGGCAACATCTGCCGCTGCGGTACCTACCCAAGACTGATCCGGGCGATCCAGGGCTGGAAAGAGCAGGAGGGCGCGCCCCTCGATACCCGCCCACCCCGGGACGACGAGCGGGAGCAGAAGCGGGACCTGGCCGTGGTCAGCCACGGCGTGACCCGCTACGACGGCCCCGACAAGGTCTGCGGCCGGGCCAAGTACACGGCGGACCTCAAGCTGCCGGGCATGATCTACGGCAAGATCCTCACCAGCCCCATCGCCCACGGCCTGATCAAGCGCATCGACACCTCCAGGGCCAGGGCCCTTCCCGGAGTGCTGGCCGTGATCACCGGGCAGGACGTCCCCGATACCTGGTACGGCGTCAGTCCCGCCCGTTACGACGAGCAGATCCTGGCCAAGGAACGGGTGCGCTACGTAGGCGACGAGGTCGCGGCGGTGGCGGCCGTCGACGAGGCGACGGCCATCGAGGCCCTGGGGCTGATCGACGTGGAGTACGAAGAACTGCCGGCGGTGTTCGATCCCTTCGAGGCCATGAAGCCCGGCGCTCCCCTGGTCCACCCGGAAAAGGAGCGCTACGCGAACAACATCAACACGCGGGTCGAATGGGATTTCGGTGATGTGGACAAGGCCTTCGCCGAGGCGGATCACGTGCGCCGCCAGCGCTTCGTGGGCAACCGCACCTACCAGAGCCCGATGGAGCCCCATGCCGCCCTGGCTCGCTGGGAACACCATGGCGACAAGGTCACCTTGTGGAGCGCGACACAGGTACCCCACTACGTGCACCAGATGGTCTCGCGCACCCTCGGCATTCCCATGGGGCAGATCCGCGTGATTCGTCCGGCCATCGGAGGCGGCTTCGGCGGCAAGGCGGAAACCACGCCCCTCGACCTGTGCGCCGTGATTCTGGCCAGGATCACGGGTCGTCCGGTGATGATGGAGTACTCCCGCGAAGAGATGTACCTCCACTTTCGTGGTCGTCACAAGCAGTACATGGACTTGGAGATCGCCGTCAAAAAGGACGGAACGATCCTGGGCGTCAAGTCCGACATCGTTCTCGATGGAGGGGCTTACACTTCCTTCGGTGTGATCACCGCCTACTACGCCGGCTCGATGGTGCCCACGCTCTACAAGATCCCCAACTACCGTTACAGCGGGGTTCGGGTCTACACCAACCTGCCGGCTTCGGGGGCTTTCCGCGGCCATGGTGTGCCGCAGCCGCGCTTCGCTTTCGAGTCCCTGCTCGACACCATAGCCGAGGACCTGGGGCTCGATCCCTTCGAGATTCGCCGGCGAAACGCCATGGAGCCCGGTTTCCGCACGTGCAACGCCCTCGACATCTCCTCCTGTGAGTTCAAGGCCACTCTCGACCAGGCCGAGGCGCGCTCCGGGTGGAAAGAGAAGAAGGGCCGCCTGCCCCGGGGCAAGGGAATCGGTGTGGGTTGCGGTGGTTTCGTCTCGGGCGCCGGCTACCCCATCTACCGCTCCGACTTTCCCCACTCCAACGCGGTGATCCGGGTTCACGAGGACGCCACGGGGGTTTCTCTTCACATCGCCGCGGCGGAGATCGGCCAGGGCTCCGATACGGTCCTGACCCAGATCGCCGCCGAGGAGCTGGGAATTCCCTACGACCAGGTGTGGATGGTGGACTGTGACACCGTCCTCGCGCCGCTCGACCTGGGCTCCTACTCGAGCCGGGTGACCCTGATGGCCGGTAACGCGGTCAAGATGGCCGCGGCCCAGGTCAAGCGGCAGCTCTTCCGCGTGGCGGCCGACGAACTGGGCTGCGATCCGGGCAGCCTGACCGCCCGGGACGGCCGCATCTACATCGCCGAGCATCCGGCGGTGGGCATGGACTGGGCCGAGGCCGGCCGCAAGGCCTTCGCCCAGGGCGGCCCGGTGGTGGGTAAGGGGCACTATCGCCCGCCGAAAAACCTCGGAGGCGGCTTCAAGGGAAGTACGGTAGGCACTTCTCCCGCCTACAGCTTCTCGACGGCTGTCTGCGAGGTGACTGTCGACGAAGAGACGGGCTATGTCACCGTGGACCGATTCATCGACTTTTCCGATGCCGGCACGGTAGTCAACCCCGTCACCTTCCACGGCCAGGTGGAGGGGGCGATCATCATGGGACTCGGCGAGACGCTGATGGAAGACACTGTTGTCGGCGAAGGCGGCAAGCTGGTCAATCCCAACCTGCACGACTACCTGGTGCCCACGATCCACGAGACGCCCGAAATCCACTCCGGTGCGGTGGAGAGCTACGAGCCCCGGGGGCCTTTCGGCGCCAAGGAAATCGGGGAGGGGTCCCTGCTGCCGGTGCTGGGTGCGATTGCGAACGCCATCTACGATGCCTGCGGCGTACGCGTCACGGAGTTGCCCATCACACCGGAGAAGATTCTGCAGGCCCTGAAAGAGCTCAGGCAGGAGCAACGATGAAGGGTGATTTTTCGGCAGGTGGATCGATGTCTCATCATCCGAAAGCGCGTCGCGGCGAGAAGTACGAACGCCTGCTCGGTGGGGCCGCGGCCCTGATGGCCCGCCAAGGCTACAGCCAGACGACCATGCGGGACGTGGCCCGCGAGACGGGGTTCAGCCTGGCGGGGATGTACTACTATTTCAAGAGCAAGGAAGACCTGCTCTTCCAGATTCAGCGGCGGACCTTCTCCGAACTGCTGCGCCTCCAGGAAGAGCATCTGGCCCGTGGTGGAGATGCCACAAGCCGTTTGAGACGCCTGATCGATTGTCACCTGGCGTTCTACGTGCAGCACGCCGACGAGCTGAAGGTCTGTACCTACGAGCTGGATTCCCTCTCCGGTGAGAAGTACCAGGAAATCGAGACGCTGCGTCGGCGCTACTTCGCACTGGGCGTGGCCGTCATCGCCGAAGTGATGGGTGTGCGTCCCGGCTCCGTGCGTGAGGCGGCCCCGGTGCGTCATGCCACGCTCTTTCTCTTCGGCATGTTGAACTGGGTCTTCATGTGGTACCGGCCTGGACGGGATTGCGGACCCGAGCAACTGGCCCGGGAAATGACCGATTTCGTTCTCGACGGCTTGCGGGGGCGGCAGTCGTGAACCTCCGGTTGCCGGTAGCCGCCATCACAGCGGCCGGCGCCTCCTCCCGGATGGGGCGGCCCAAGGCCCTGCTGCCCTGGAACGGCAAACCGCTGCTCGAGCACATGATCGCGGCCCTGCGCGGCGCGGGTCTCGAGCGCATCGCGGTGGTCACGGGCGCCGGTCGCCGGCAGATCGAAGCGTCGGCGCTGCGCCTCCGCGTGGATGTGGCGCACAACGCGAACCATGCGGCGGGGCGTTTCTCCTCGGTGCAGGTAGCCGCCCGCTGGGCACGGGGAGAACCCCTGCTGCTCTGGCCGGTGGATTGCCCGGCGGTCGCAGTGAGGACTTTGCGGGCCCTGGTCGAGGAAGCGCGGGAGCGTCCGGATGCCAGCGTCGTGCCGCGCCATGGCGCACGCTGCGGCCATCCGGTGATCCTCCCGGGTAGCGTAGTGGCCGCGATGGCCGGCGCCGAGGCGGAGGGAAACCTCCGGCAGTGGGTGCGAGCGGCACCGGGAGGCCGGGTGACGGTGTCGGTATGGGATCCCGCGGTCCTCGATAATCTCAACACTCCCCTCGACTACCGGTGTTTCCTCGAGACCCGCCCGCCGGCGACGACCGTCGAGACGGAGGTGGATCATGGCTGAGCGCGGATCCTCCCGCGATCCCTTGGTCGCCGCCGGCGACCGGCGGGAGTCCCTCGACCTGGCACCCTACGAAGAATTCCTGCGCCTGGCGCGGGAGGGCTTGCCCGGCGCTCTGGTCACGGTGATCGGTGCGGAGGGATCAGCGCCGCGCGGCATGGGCGCCGCGATGACCGTGCGCGGGGATGGCGGCATCGTGGGCACGGTGGGAGGGGGTAGCCTCGAGCTGTTGCTGGCGGCCCACGCCCGGGAAGCGATCGAAGACGGCCGGCCCCGGCGGCTGCGCTACGATTTCTCCGGAGGACCCGAGCAGAACCTGGAGAAGGCCTGCCTGGGGAAGAGTGAATTCTTCGTGCAGCCCACGCCCTCCCCGCCGCGTTTGTATATCTTTGGTGCCGGCCATATCGGCCTGGCCCTGGCCCCCATGGCAGCGGCGGCCGGCTTTCTGGTGACCCTGGTCGACGATCGGCCCGGCTACCCGCCCCCGGGAGCCGAAGCGCCGGGGGTGCGAACCCTCACCGGAGCCTTCGAGGAGGTCATCGCGGGCCTCGACTTCGACCTGCGGACTTACGCCGTCATCGTGACCTACGGCCATCGCCAGGACGAGGCGGTGTTGCGCGCGTGCCTGCACCGCCCCTGGCGTTACCTGGGCATGATCGGCAGCCGGGCCAAGGTGCGGCAGGTTTTCGATGCGGTGGGAGGGGACCCGGCTTCGCGGAAATCGCTCGGGCGGGTTCACGCGCCGATCGGCCTGGATCTCGGTGGGCGTTCGCCGGGTGAAATCGCCATTTCGATCGCCGCGGAACTCCAGGCCGTGCGTCATGGCCGCAAGGAAGTTCGCGGCATGCGGTCGGTGGATGGACCGGCCTGAGGGCCGGGGAAGGGAACGGGCACCATGGATCTCGAACTCCAGGGGAAGGTGGCGGTGATCACGGGCGCCGGTCGGGGTATCGGCGCGGCGATCGCGGAGGCGCTGGCCCGGGAGGGCGCGCGCCTGGCCCTGGTGGACAGGCCGGGAAACAAGGACCTGGGTCCCCTGGCGGCGCGGTTGGCCCAGGCCGGTGCGACCGCACTCGCCCTCGAGGCCGACGTGGCCGACGCCGACGCCGCTCGCCGCGCCGTGGAGGACACGGTGGAAAGGCTGGGGCGGCTGGACATCCTTGTTTGCAACGCCGGTGTCACCCGCGACAGGGTGAGCTGGAAGATGAGCGAGGAAGACTGGGACCTGGTGCTGGCGGTCAACCTCAAGGGTGCTTTCAATTTTGCCCGGGCGGCCGCCCCGATCCTGCGCGGGCGGGAATCGGGAAAGATCGTCGCCGTCTCGTCGATCAATGGCCTGCGAGGCAAGTTCGGCCAGGCCAATTACGCCGCGTCGAAGGCGGGATTGGTGGGCCTGTGCAAGACCCTGGCCCGCGAATTGGGGCGCCATGGCGTCAACGTCAACGTGGTCGCGCCGGGCATGGTGATGACCGAGATGGCGAAGAACCTGCCGGAGGAAATCCTGCGGCGGGCGCGTGAGGAAAGCCTGCTGGGCCGGTTGGCGGATCCGGAAGACGTGGCCCAGCTCGTCGCCTTTCTCTGCTCGGAGCGTGCTCGACACCTGACGGGCCAGGTGATTCGTGTCGACGGTGGGCAGTACCTCTGATCGGGGATGGCGTGATGGAGAGAGTCGGCATCATCGGCACCGGTCACACCCGCTTCGGGGTGCGAGACGATGCCTCGGTTCAGGAGCTGGCCTTCGAGGCATGGCGCGAGGCCGTCGCTGAGGCCGCCATCGAACCCTCCGTGGTGGAGGCGAGCTGGATCGCGGCCGTCCCCGAGTACCACCAGCAGCGATCGGTGGCCGGCGTCGTACAGGAGTACCTGGGTCTGAACCCTCGGCCGACCTGGTTGACCGAGGCGGCCTGCGCTTCAGGCTCGGCGGCGATCCACAGCGCCTGGACGGCGCTGCGGGCCGGCCTCTACGACGTCGTCGCCGTCATCGGTTGCCAGAAAATGACCGAACTGGAAACGGCGCAGATCCTGGCCCTGATGGGCCGGGTCGGTGATGTGCAGTGGGAGTCGGTGTTCGGCAGCACCTTTCCCGGCTACTACGCCCTGTTCGCCGAGCGGCACATGCAGCTCTACGGTACCACGCGGGAGCAACTCGCCGACGTGGCGATCAAGAACCACCACTACGGCGCGATGAATCCCAAGGCGATGTTCCGCAAGGAGGTCGACCGGGCCAAGGTGCTGGCCTCCCCCCCGGTGGCCGAACCGCTGCGGGTCTTCGACTGTTGCGCGAATGCCGACGGTGCGGCTTGCGTGTTACTGGCCACCGAGTCGGCCACGCATCGCCTGGGGCGCCGGGCCGTATGGCTCGTCGGCGTGGGTGCGGCCACCGCGCCCATGTCGGTGTTGCGCCGCGAAGAGCTGACCTCCCTGCCGTCGGCACGCCGGGCCGCCGGGCAGGCCTACGCCATGGCGGGCGTCGGTCCCGACGCCATCGACGTGGCCCAGGTTCACGACTGCTTCACCATTGCCGAGATTCTGGCCTACGAAGACCTGGGATTCTGCGAACCGGGCCAGGGCGGGCGCTTCGTCGCCGAGCGTCGGAGTTACCGCGGCGGGGGGGTGGCGGTGAACGTCGACGGGGGACTCAAGGCCAAGGGGCATCCGATCGGCGCCACCGGCGTCTCCATGGCTTGCGAGATCGTGCGCCAGTTGCGCGGACAATGCCGCGAGCGGCAGGTGGAGGGCGCGCGGGTGGGCCTGACCCACAACGTGGGCGGTATCGGCCAGTACTGTTTCGTCAACGTGTACAGGGGGGAGTAGAGATGTTCGAGCGCTTCGGCACGGTTGGCTTTACCCGGCACACACGGGTCGGCCCCTTCGTCGAGCGCCTCGAGGCCGGTGAGCTGACCGCTTCGCGTTGCGCCGGTTGCGGCGTGGTGGCCCTGCCGCCGAGGGCCGACTGTCCCGCCTGCCTGGGCGGCGAGTTTACTCTCGAGGCGGTCGATCCCGTAGGACGGCTGGTTTCGTACACGACGATTCACGCCCTTCCCGCGGGTTTCGAGCACGGGGGGCCGTTCACCCTGGCCCTGGTGGAAATGAGCGGTGGTGGAAGGCTGCTCGCGCCGGTCGGCCCGTGTTTCGCGCGCTGTCCTCCGGTCATGGGCGAGAGGGTGCGCATCGTAATTCGGAGTCGAGGCGAAGGAGACGAGCGCCGCATCCTGCTCTTCGTGGAGCGGGCGGAAGGTGCTGACGCGGGGCGCGGGACAGCGACCCGAGGGGAGGAGCGATGAGCGACAAGGCGCTGGTGGATTATTCGGTTCGGGATGACGTGGCCTACCTGGTGCTCGATGCGCCGCCGCTGAACATCCTGACGGCCGCGATGATGAACGAGATCACCGGCTGTCTCGAGAAGGCGCGTGCGGATCGTTCTCTCAAGGCGGTCGCCCTTTCTGCCCGGGGGAAGGCCTTCAGCGCCGGGGCCGACGTGGGCGAACATCGTCCCGAGCAGGCGCCGGAGATGATCGGCGCCTTCAGCCGCATGTTCGAGTGTTTCGGTTCACTGGACCTGCCGGTGGTGATGGGTGTTCACGGCGCGGCCCTGGGCGCGGGCTTCGAGTTGGCGATGATGGCCGACGTCCTGGTGGCCACGAAGTCGGCCACCCTGGGGCAGCCGGAGATACGCCTCGGATTTTTCGCCCCGGTGGGCGTGGCCTGGCTGCCCAAGCTGGTCGGTGTGCAGAAGGCGATCGAGATCACCTGCTCGGGCCGGGCCTACAGCGCGCTCGACATGGAACGCTGGGGCCTGGTCTCGGGAGTCGTCGCCGACGATGATCTCGAAGCGGGGATGGAGTCCAAGCTCAAGGATTTTCGCTGCGCCAGTCCGCTGGTGCTCCGGATGAACGTGCGGCTCGTTCGCCGGCTCGCCGCCGTGCCTTTCGAGCCGGCACGCAGGGAAGCCGAACAGGTTTTCCTCGACGAATTGATGGTCACCGAAGACGTGCGTGAAGGTATCGCTTCGTTCTTCGAAAAGCGCCGCCCCAGGTGGAAGAACCGCTAGGAGTTCATCATGCGTATTCTGGTTGTGGGTGCCGGCGCCCTGGGTGGTCTCGTGGGAGCGAGCCTTGCGGAGGCCGGCGAAGACACCGTGATGGTAGAGATCAACGCGGCCCGGGCCCGCCTGCTCGGTGAGACAGGACTGTTCATTTCGCGGGAAGGGGAAGCTGAGCGCTGCGTGAAGCTGAATGTCGTGACCACCGTGGAAGGGCTCGCACCCGTCGACCTGGTCTTCGTCTCGGTCAAGAGTTACCAGACCGAGGCCGCCGTTCGGGGCGTGATGCCTGTGATCGGAGCGACGACCCGCGTGCTCTCTCTGCAGAACGGCATCGGCAACACGGATACCATGGCGCGGATCATCGGGCCCGAGCGAGTTCTCTGCGGCATCACCTACCACAGTGTGCAGCACACCGGCCCCAACCGTTTGCGCTACCGCCCCGGGATCAAACCGATTCAGATCGCTCCCTACGATGGCCGCATCACCCCGGAGATCGAGGAAATCGGCGCCGTCTTCCGCCGCGCCGGGCTGGATACGGATGTGGTCGAAAACGTCGATCACGTCACCTGGCAGAAGCTGTTGCACAACGCCGTGGTCAATCCCGTTTCCGCTGTCACGGGGTTGAGCTGCCGCGAGATGCTGGCCGACGAGGACCTGATGGCCTTCATGCGTGACCTGTGCATGGAGATCATCGCCGTGATGCGGGCCCACGGAGTTCCCATCGTCGATGAGGAAGATCCCTTCCGGCCGGTGATCGGTTCGCTCAAAGCGCTTGGAAAGAACCGTCCGTCCATGTGGCAGGACCTGGCCCGGGGAGCGCGGACAGAGGTCGATGCGATCAACGGAGCGATCTACGAGGAGGCCTGCCGGCTCGGCCTGCCGGCGCCACACAACGGCGCCCTGGTGCGTTTCATTCATTCCCGAGAGCGCCAGAAGATCCTCCGGAGGCAGGAGATCACCAGGACTCTCGAGGAGACCAAGAAACGGCAGAAGGCTGAACCGATGCCGCGGATGCTGCCTACGGGGATGGCCATCGGCGGCGGCATGCCTTCGGGTCGGGTACCCCTCGAGACGGCGCCCAAGCTCAAGGAGATGGTGCGGGAGAGCTTCCGCAAGCTCCAGGAGGCGGCAGACGATCCTTCGCGCAAGATCGCCTGCTGCTCGGGTATGGGGCCGGTGGAAATCGTTCGGGCCCTGGGTTTCACCCCGTACTTTCCCGAAAACCACGCGGCGCTGATCGCCGCCAGCCGCCTTTCCGGGCGCTACATCCCCCGGGCCCTGGCGGAAGGTTTCTCGCAATTCGTCAATTCAGGGATGGCCTGCGACATCGGCGCCCTGCTGGCCGGGCACAGCCCGCTGGTTTCGGCCCACGGTATCGCGGGGCCGCCCCATCCCGACGTGGTGGTCTACAGCACCAACAATGGTCACAGCCTGATTCGCTGGTTCGAGTATTACGGCACGCGTTTCCAGGTTCCCGTCTTCGGTTTGCACCCACCCGCCGCCTTGGGGGAAGTGGGGCGGATCGAGGTGGACGCCGCCGGTCAGCAGATGATGCGCTTGACCGGGCGCCTCGAGGAAGTATCCGGCGAGAAGCTCGATATCGACCGGCTGGCGGAGATCGTGCAGTACTCCGCCCAGGCCTCGGCTCTGTGGGCCGAGATCCTCGGCCTGGCCCGCACCGTCCCCTCGCCTGTGACCGTCTTCGACCTGCTGATTCACCTGGGGCCGATGATCCTCATGCGGGGCACGCCGGAGGCCGTGGAGTACTACCGGATCCTCAAGGCGGAGATCGAACAGCGGGTGGCGGAGAAGATGGCCGCCGTGCCTGGCGAGCGCTTCCGCTTCTACTGGGAAGGTCCACCCATCTGGTGCGCTCTGCGGCCCCTGGCGCGACTCTTCCTCGAGACGCGGGTCGCGGTGGTGGCATCCAGTTTCTTCGGCAATTTCGACCTGGCGGGTCTCGACCCGGACAATCCCATCGAGAGCATGGCCCTGGCCTACACCAGCATCTTTCCCAATCGGTCGGACGCCTTCAAGAGTGAGCATCTGGCGGCCGAGTTCGAGGCCTACGGCGTCGACGCGGTGGTCTACCACGAAGATCGAACCTGCCCCGAGCACAGCAACGTGCGGCATGGGCTCGAGGTCCAGATGCGGAGAACGACGGGTCTGCCCTCGTTGATTCTCGAGGCCGACAGTCACGATCTGCGGCTGTTCTCCATGGATCGCCTCAACAGTCAGCTCAGGGATTTCATCGAGTCGCAGCAGGAAGTGGGAGGTGCCTGTTGAGCAACGTCGAAATCGCGGCCGGCATCGATGTCGGCACGGAATGCGTGAAGGTCGTCATCGTCGATGCCGCGGGGAAACCCGGGGGTCGGGCCGTGGTCCCGACTCGGGGCTACTTCGAGGCCTGCATCGAGGAGGCCCTGCGTGCGGCGCTCGATGACGCAGGGGTGACCCGGGAAGACGTGGACGCCACCTGCGCCACGGGCTTCGGCGCGGGCTGCGTGGGAGACGCGACCGCGACGATTTCCGAGACCGCCTGTCACGCCCGCGGGGCGTTCGAGCACAGGAGTCACGAGATGACCCTGATCGATCTCGGTGGGCGCGAACCCCGTGCGATCCACGTCGGTGCTCGAGGCAAACGCCTGGGGGCCCGCAGCGTGCGCAAGTGTGCGGTGGGTATCGGGACCTTCCTGATTTTCGCCGCCCGACACCTGGACATTCATCCCACCCGTATGCAAGAGCTGGCCGCGTCGGCGGACAAGCCCGCGCCGATCAGCAGTTACTGCTCCGTCTTCTCCGGTTCGGAGTTGCTCGAGCGCCTGCGGGACGGTTTTACCCGCGAAGAAGTGGCTCTCGGCTGCATGCATTCGATCGCCGAGCGGATCTTCGAACTCGGTGACCTGGAATCGCCGGTGGTGTTCACGGGGGGGGTGCCGGAGTACTTCCCGGGGGTGGCCCAAGGTCTTGAAGGTCTGTGTGGAACCAAGGTGGACGTTTCGCCGGCACCGATATTCACGGGAGCTCTCGGCGCCGCGCTTCTGGCCCTGGAAGGCAGGTAGCCGACCGGGGTTGCTCGAGGAGAAAAAGAGATGAGCGGGAAGAAGACGATGCAGGCCTGGATGATGATGGCCCAGGAAAAGCCTTTCGAGAAGCGGGAACGGCCCCTGGAAGAGCCCGGCGCCGGAGAGGTGGTGGTGGAGGTCGCCGGCTGCGGTGTCTGCCACACGGACCTGTCGTTTCTCTACCACGGGGTGCAGACCCGTGCCGAGCTGCCCCTGACCCTGGGACATGAGATCTCGGGCACCGTGGACGCGGCCGGCCCGGGGGTCGAGGGTCTGCCCGCCGGCGCACCGGTGGTGGTCCCGGCGGTGCTTTCCTGTGGGGAATGCGAGCTGTGCCGGGCGGGCCAGCGCCGCATCTGCCGCAAGCAGATCATGCCGGGCAACGACCGCCACGGTGGCTACGCCTCCCACGTCACCGTGCCTGCGCGTTATGTCTGCCCCGTGAGTGAAAAGGTGCTGTCCCGAGCGGAGCTGTGGCAGCTCGCCGTGGTTTCCGACGCCGTCACCACGCCCTTCCAGGCCGTGCGTCGCTCGGGGTTGGCCCGGGGTGACCTGGCGGTGTTCATCGGCGCCGGCGGCATCGGCATCCACGGCGTGCAGATCGCCGCGGCGGTGGGGGCGACGGTGATCGCCCTCGACGTGGACGCCGCCAAGCTGGAGACGGCCCGGCGGTCGGGCGCGGCGGCCGTGATCGACGTCAGCGGCCTGTCGGTCAAGGAAATCCGCAAGGCTGTGCGGGAGGAGGCGAAAAAACTCGGCGCTCCGGGTCACCTGTGGAAGATCTATGAGACCTCGGGAACCCGTCCCGGCCAGGAGACCGCCTTTAGTCTGCTCGGTTTCGGTGCCACCCTGGCCGTCGTGGGTTTCACCATGGCCCGTCTCGAACTGCGGCTGAGCAACCTGATGGCCTTCGATGCCACGGCTTTCGGCAACTGGGGCTGCGATCCGGAACTCTACCCCGAGGTTCTCGACTGGGTCGGCGAGGGGAAGATTCAGCTGGATCCCTTCGTCGAACGCCGCAGCCTCGACGAGATCAACGAAGTCTTTCGCGCAGCCCACGCCGGTGAGCTGACCCGCCGAGTGGTGCTGGTTCCCTGAAGGCGGATCCTTCGGCTCGCATGCGGTCGGGGGGAAAGGGCGAGTCCTTCTCCCCGCGGGATTTCACCTGCTCCCGGCGTGGAGACCAGATGAGGGCACTGCTTCATGCCCGCCTCCGTCCAGCGGTGACCGGGTTTCAGGGGCAGGGAGAGGCGGCGTCCAGGTCGCTGCGGTCGGCGCCGTAGGTGCCGGCGCCGCAGACATTGTGACCGCGGACCAGGTGATAGAAACCGTCGCCGGTCGCCGGTGTGCGGCCGTCGGAGGTCGAGGGCTCGGCCAGGTCCGCGTCGAGGCAGGTGGCGGCTGCGAAACCGCCGCTTCCCAGGAGATCTGTCACCCGGCCGGTGAGCACGTCGTAGACCGTTCCGCTGCCGGCGTCCGGGGCCTGGTCGTTCCAGTTCAGCATGGTGGGTTCGCCGCGCTGGAGGACCAAGCCGCTGGTCTCGTCCGGTAAGGCGAAGGCGGCGGGATCGGTCGGGGCGCAGTCGCAGGCGTCTCCGGCTCCGTCCGCGTCCTGATCGAGCTGGTCGGGATTGGGTGTTGTCGGGCAATTGTCCTGTTCGGGCCAGATGCCGTCACCGTCGGCGTCGACTTCGGAGAGTTCGAGAAAGACGATGCCCTGGCCCTGGAGGAAAGTCGTCAGGGTCAGCTTGCCGTCCACCACGGCATGTCGAGTCGACGGCCCGAGAGGGACCAGGGCGTCGGCGGCCAGGAGATCGGTCAACTCTTCGGGGCTGAAAACCCCTTCCGGGCCCCGTTGGGGCAGGGCCAGATAGGCCGAACGGATGCCGTGATCCCGGTCGAGGCGGTACTCGGTGACGTCGACCTCGCTGAAACGCAGGCCCGCAAGATTCAGCGTCACCGACCAGCCCAGGTCCTCGTACCCGCCGGGGTCGAGTCGGTCATGGGCGTAGAGCAGGATCCGGTCGCCGTGCTGCTCGACGCTGCGCCAGCCGGCGATGCGGGTGCCCGCGTCCTCGATCGCGCCGATATCGGCCAGCTCGTGGGACATCCACGCGGTCAACTCGACGAAGCGGAAGAAGGTGTTTCCCACGGCTTCCGCCGCGTCCTGGGTGCCGTCCCCGTCCTGATCCACCCGCATCACGGCGGCGATGGATGCCATGCCCTGGGCAAAGTTGTAGTTGAAGGGCCAGGTGGTGGGAGTGGCGCTTCCGGCTGCCCGGCGCGGGTCGGCCATCGCGTCGGCCAGCAGGCGCTCGAAGTAGTCGGCACCCCAGCTCGGGAAGAAGCCGCTGGCCGCCCAAATGGCTTCGGCGGCGGGGTCCGGGCGACCACGCCACTCGGGGCCCGTTTCGTGGGCGTGGACCCGGAAGCCGTCGAGATGATCGGGATCGATGGAGAGAGCCGTATCCCAGGCCTCGCGAATCAGCGCCGCGGCATCGTCCGCGTGGCGATAGGGGTGGATGGAGTAAAAGTCGAACGGGCAACCCTCGCCGCCATGCGTGGCGCAGAACCCATCGACGCGGGCCGAACGCAGCCCGTCGAAGCGGGGATCGGTGCAGACCAGGTTGCTCTCTTCACGCCCGGCCGGGTTGATCACGTACGGACTGCAGTGGTAGAGCACGTCGCGCAGGTACTTGCCCGCCGGCGCGTCCTCCACGCCGCCGATCAGGATCGAAGCGCTGTCGAAGCCGTGATCCTCGAAAGCGCGCAGAATGGCGTTGCTGGTCACGTCGTAGTAGCGGAAGAAGGCCTCGCGGTTCTCGCGCCAGAACTTGACCAGCGCGATCTCGTTGCCGATGGAGTATGTCCAGCGGGTCGTCTGCTCACCGTAGCGGGTGATCATGTGGTCGATCAGGGCGTAGATGAAACCGTCCCACTCGATGTAGTCCTTGGGTTCGTTGTGACAGGCTCCGCCGAAGGTGTTGGCGGGAAGCCCCGTCATACACAGGTCGATCGGCGTATCGTCGAGACGAACCACGGGATGCCGCCCGTGGGCGACATGCTGGTCCACCTCGTCATCCAGTCGCGTCCAGTAGTAGACCGGCGTGCCGGGAGTTTCGTACTTGCGCAGGGCGGCGAGCGGGTAGGTGAAGTGATCCGGCACGTCCGGTTCGTCCGCCGGGCCGGCATCCGGATTCCCCGGATTCCACTCCGTGAGCGGGGCGGCGAGCTTCTCGACCTCGATCACACCGGCCGCATCGTCGATGGCGAGGACGCGGCGCACCTCCGACTGGTCCACGTCACACACCAGCACCTGCTCGCCCACCTGGTAGTCCGCCGAAAGGGGCCGGCCGGGAGGTATGCCGTAGAGATCGCCCTCGACCAGGTCGGTGAGGGTCAGGCGTGTGCGATCGCCTCCGTCTTCGAAGGCGAGGATGCGCCTGGTCTGTCGCTCGCGCACCAGGTTGGGCACTCCGTCGAAGACGTTCTTGTAGTAGTCGCCGAGCCACATGGCGTCGCGCTGGTCGAGCATGAATTCCGGGGCTCCGGCACGGGCTTCGTCCATCAACCGGTAGACCGCTTCCTGTTCGTAGAGACGGCTGGTGTCGAAGTTCACCTTGCTGGCCCCCGCCCACCAGCGGCCGGTCCAGAACACCGTCGGCCCGGCCAGATCCAGGTCGAAGACGGCGGTGGCGCCGGTCAGGTCCCGTCGGGTCGAGAAGGTCCAGGTCGCGGTGGCGGGATCGATCGGGGTGCCCTGAAGCGTCTGGCCGCTGACCTCCACCGTGTAGAGAGTCTCCGGGCTCAGCCGCTGGTCGGGGATACTGTAGAAGCCGAAGACCCACTCACCATTGTCGAAGAAGTCGGGGAGCGAATAGCCGCTCCAGCCCGGCGCCCAGGCGAGGTTCGGACCGAAGACGGTCTGGGTCGCCCCGCCCTCGGGGGTGATCGTCAACACCACGGTGTCGCGATCGACGGCGTTGAACGGGTAGTTCCCCGAGGCCGGAAGCGCCAGCTCGAAGTAGATCGACGTGCCGCGGGTGATGTTCACGTCACCATCACACGGGCGAGGACGGGTCGCCGGCCGGATCGTACAGTCGTGGCGCACCCCCGGCGCGTCCGCGGCGGCGGCCACCGGCGCCGGGAACACGGCGCCGACGATGACGGCGATGAAGAGCGCCTTGGCGATTCGGCCCATGCCCGAAGATACTGCGAATGGCCGCGGTGTGGGACGCTTTGTGCCGCGGGTACCGGGAATGTCGGCCGTGGGTCGAGGATCCGGCCCCTTTCGGGTGGACGAGGGGAGCGAAGAAAAGGCCGATGGGCCCCGACCCTTGCCGCATGCTCCAGGTGCAAAGCGGGAGGGATGTCCCATGAGCGTCGTTCGCGTGCACCGAGCCCGCTCGTTTGACGTTTTGCCGGGACTCCCGGCATCGCCTGGGCCGATCTGCGCCCACGATGCCGGTGTGCCCCGGGGGGCGTGACCGCTGGGAGCACGGTGGCGGTGTCCTCGGGCCGCGATCGCGTACGAGACCGGCTCTTCGGCGTCCGGACCCTTTGCCCCTGGTCCTCCCTTCCGCGCCTTCCCCCGTTTCGCCCCGTCCGCCGCTCGCCGGCAGCCGGGTCCAGCGCCTAACGGGCTGTCGCGACGGGCGACCCGATGCCTCGCCGATCGAAGAGCAGCACCCCGAAAAAGGTCACCAGGCTGACGATCCAGGTGAAGTAGATCGGATGAGGCAGCAGGCGCCAGGAGGGTGGTGCGAGCTGCCAGGCGGCCAGGGCGATCATGGTGGTCGCCAGTGTCCAGCTCGCCGACGACCGGCGGCACAGTCGCGGGGCGAAGAGGGTCATCAGTACGATCAGCGTGTAGGCCGTCGCCAGGGTCAGTCCCACCATCAAGGTCTTGAGAATCCCCTCTACCGTCAGGGCCAGCACGAAGGTGGCCACGCTCAGGCCCAGGATCGTGGCGCGACAGACGAGCTGTTCCCTGCGGGGATCGAGGTCCGGGGCGACGAACCGCTTGACCAGGTCGTTGCAGACCAGGGTGGCGCTGCCCATCAGCAGGGCCGAGGCGGTGGAGACATCCGCGGCCCACAGCCCGGCGAGAATCAGGCCCGCGGCGAAAGGCGAGAGGTCGAGAACCACCCGGGGCAGGGCCTCGGCGGCGACGATCCCCGGGTGCAGCACAGCGGCGGAGATGCCGATCACCGCGGAGATGAATCCCACGGGCAAGATCAGCAGGCCGCCGATCAGGTAGGCCCGGGCCGCGGCCTTTTCGTCCTTGGCGGCGAAGCCGATCTGAATCACGGCCTGGGTCGAGTGGACCTGGGTGATCATCACGATGAACCACGCCGCCACCACCGCGGGTCCCACGGCCAGCAGGTCGAACCCGGGATGGGCCTCGGGCAGTCGAGCCGCAAGGCCTCCGAGTCCGCCCAGCTTGGCCAGCGTCAGTCCGGCGCCGAGCAGGATGCCGCCGTAGATCACCGCCACGTTGATCACGTTGGTCAGCCCGGCGGCCCAGAAACCTCCGATCAGGGTGATACCCACGAAGACCACCGCCGTGACCAGCATGCCGGCCCGCAGGGTGAAGAACTCCGGCATCAGGGAGGAGAGGATCGCTCCCCCGGCCACGTATTGCAGCGACGTGATCACGAGCTGCACCACCAACTGGCCGATCACGCCGAGAATCCGCGCGGTCGTGCCGTAGCTGCGCTCGAAAAGCTCGGGCAGGGTGGTGATTTCGATACGCCGGAAGCGGCGGGCCGCCACCAGGCCCATGACGAAGGCGCCGGCCGCCCACGCGGCGTTGAACCAGCCGGCCCCCAGGCCCTGGGTGTAGGCCCGCTCGGCGGTGCCGATGGTGGAAACCCCGCCCACGGCGAGCCCCGCGAGCAAAGCCGCGGCGACGCCGGACGGAAGGCCGCGGCCGGCGAGTAAGTAGCCCACCAGCCCCGAGCCGCTGCGCTGGCTGAGTCGACGGGCCCAGGCCGTCACCGCGAACAAGGCCACGATATAGAGGGCCACCACTCCCAGGGCGATGCCGTGCATGCCGGACGCGCTCTCAGCGCACCTTGAGTCGGACGTCCACCGCGGCCGGGGGGCGGCCGGCGGGGTAGGCGAAGACCGGGTTGAGGTCCATCTCGACGATGGAGGGGAAGTCGGCTACCAGCCGCGAGAAGCGCAGCAACAAGCCCTCGATGGCTGCGAGATCGACGCCGGCTTTTCCCCGGGCGCCTTCGAGCAGGGGCAGGCCCCGGATCGAACGCAGCACTTCGGAGGCTTCGGGCCGGCTCAGGGGTGCCACGGCGAAGGCCACGTCCCGCAGCACTTCGACGAAGATGCCGCCGAGTCCGAACATCACCAGCGAGCCGAGGCCCGGGGCCTCCACGGCGCCGAGAATCAGTTCTCTGCCCGCGGGAGCTTGCTGCTGGACGATGAAACGGGCGCCGCGTCCCGCGAAACGGTCCTGCATGGTGGCCAGGGCCTGCTCCACCGCCTGGCGGCTGTCCAGGCCGAGAGCGACGCCCCCTTCGTCGGACTTGTGGACCACGTCGGCGGCGTCCACTTTGAGCACACAGGGCAGGCCCACTTTCTTAAGGGCGGCGTCGATGTCGCCGGGACCGGCGAGCACCGCCAGGGGTGGCGTGGGGATCCCGTAGGCCTCGAGTACCGCGTAGGCCTGGCCCTGGGGCAGGTAGCCGCCGGAAGCGGTGGTGAGGATCTTCTCCACTGTGTCCCGGTCCACGTCGAGGGCGGGCGGCTCTTCCCGCGGCCGCTGTCGCAGATCGTTGCAGCGGGCCATGTCGGCCAAGGCCCGCACTCCGTCTTCGGGAAACTCGTAGACCGGCAACCCCGAGCCGCGCAGCTTGTCGATCAGGCCGGACCACTTGTCGGTGGTCTCCACCACCACCACCACGGGCTTGTCCGAGGCTGCCGCAGCCTCTTCGATGCGGGCGGCGATGCCGTCGAGGTCCACGAAGGGGGCGGTGACGAAGAAGACCATCACCATGTCCGTGTCTTTTTCCTTGAGCAGCGTGTCCACCGCGGCGAAGTAGTGGTCGGGTCCGGCGGTGGCCACCACGTCCACCGGGTTGCCGCAGCTGGCTTCGGCGTAGAGGTTCTCTTCGAGTCGCTTGCGGCCGGCCTCCGACCAGGTGGCCAGGGTCAGCCCCCGGCTGACGGCTTCGTCCACGGCCTGGATGCCCGGACCGCCGGTGTTGGTGATCAGGCCGATGCGCCGGCCGCGGGGCGGTTCCTGGGTCGACAGGGCGATGGCGGCCTTGATCATTTCGTCGCTATCGGTGAACTGAACCACTCCGGCCTTGCGGTACATCGCCTGGGCCAGGGCGGCCTGGTCGACGAGGCTGCCCGTGTGGGAAGAAACGGCGATCGATCCTTCCCGGGTGCGGCCCGCCTTGATCGCCAGGATCGGCTTGTGGGGCGTGATTCGGGCCGCTGCTTCGAGGAAGGCGCGGGGGTCCTTGAAGCTCTCGGTCTGCATCATGATCACCCGCGTGCCTTCGTCCCGGCCGTAGTACTCGAGAATTTCGGGCATGGTCAGGTCGCATTCGTTGCCATAGGAGCAGTAGAGGCGATGGCCGAGACCCACCTTGTGCAGGTGCAGCTTGAGCAACTCGCCCATACCGCCGCCCTGGGCGATGATCGAGATGTTTCCCGGCTTCATCGGCACGAACGTGAAGTTGGCGTAGACGGATACTTCGGGGTCGGAATTCTGAATCCCCTGGCAATTCGGGCCGTAGACCCGCATGCCGTAGTGGTGGGCGATTTCGACCATCTTCTTTTCGCGGGCCAGGCCCTCCTCGCCCACCTCCTTGAAGCCGGCGCTGTGCACGATGGCGAACTTCACTCCCTTCTTGCCGCACTCCTCCATCACCGCCGGAATATAGTCGGCCTTGATCGAGATATTGACCAGGTCGACCTGGTCGGGTACCTCGCTGATCGAGCGATAGGCCTTGATCGAGCGGATGTGTCCACCCTTGGGGTTGATCGGGAAGATCGGTCCCTTGAAGCCGTAGTCCACCAGGTTGCGGACGACGATGTGGCCGATGGAGTAGGGGTTGGCCGAGGCACCGATCACGGCGACGGCCCGGGGTCGAAAAAGTCCGTCTAACATCGTCAGGTCTCCGTCGCGGGCGTGGTGGGCGCCGATTGGCGTGCGGCGAGCAGGGCCGCGCCCAGCGCGCCGGTGAGCTGGGGGTGGGGTGGCACTGTCACTTCGCGCCCGACCCTCTCGGTGAGCAGGCGCACGATCATCGGGTTGTGGGCGACCACGCCCCCGGTGGCGACGATCTCGCCTTCGAGGGTGTCCATTTCGAGGACCCGGGTGATCACCGACTCGAAGGCTCCGCGGATGATCCCCTCCACCGGCTCTCCCTGGCGCAGGTGAGCGAGAATCTCCGTCTTGGCGAAAACCGTGCAGAAGGAGCCCAGCTTGACGGTGCGCTCCGCCTGTTCCGCGAGGGGGTCGAGTTGACTGACGTCGAGGCCGAGGCGCAGCGCGATCTCTTCGATGAAGGCGCCGGTGCCGGCCGCGCACTTGCGGTTCATCTTGAAGGAGCGACGTCGGCCCTGGTCGTCGAGGTGGATGATCTTGTTGTCCTGGCCGCCGATGTCGATGATCGTCATCGCCCGCCCGATCAGGGCGAAGCAGCCCGTGGCATGGCAGGTGATCTCGGTGCGATGGGCGTCGGCGAAAGGTACGTTCTGCCGGCCGTATCCAGTGGACACCGTCCGCACGATACGCTCGCGCTGGACACCGGCCTGCTCGAGAGCTTCGTCCAGGCAGGCCTCGGCGGTGGCGGCATAGTCCACTCCCGAGTGGCGCACCACCCGCGCCAGTGCTCGGCCCTCGTTCCCGGTCAGCACCAGCTTGGTGGCGCTGGCACCGATGTCGACGCCGCAGAAGACGGCCCCGGCCACGGGAGAGTTCACAGGGCGTTCTCCTCGATCTGCTCGATCAGCGCCTCGAACTGGGTCCTGGCCTGTTCTTCCGAGTACATGCGCAGGTCGTTGAGGTCGCCGTTGATCACCACATGGGGGACACCCAGCTTTTCCGTCAACCGTTGGTGCAGCCCGTAGCGGTTGTTGGAGTTGTTGGGGCAGGTCTTGGCGTCGTGGAAGATGATGCCGTCGATCGCATAGTCCTCGATCATCTGCTCGAGATACTTGAGCTTGTAGGCCTCGGAGCGGACGATGAAGATCTCGCTGTAGGCCCGGGCCATGCCGATGAACGGGTCCTTCTCGCCCAGGCCTTCGAAGATCCAGCTGTTGCAATAGGTCGAGGCCACCACGCAAGAACGCTGAGCGGCAAAGGTTTCGGCGTGGTCGCGCAGCTTGCCCCAGACGGGCATGCCCTCCCAGTAGAACCGGTGCGCCTCGTCTTCCACCGCGGCGACGCCGTTGGCGATGCGCTCTTCGAGCTCGGCGATCAGCGTCTCGTAGTACTGCTCGGCCCGTGGATCACCGCGCAGAACCACGGCCGGTCCCATGTGAATCGTTCCGTCGAAGAAGGTGATCGGCGAGGGACGGTGGGTTGCCAGGCGGAGGACAGTCTTCCACAACTGGGTGCATCGGTAGGAGGCGGCGACGGTCTCACGCAGCCGATCGATGTCGAACGCCCGGCCGGAGATCTCCTCGAGCCGCGGGATCAGCGCCCGGTGCTGGCCGGCCAGATTCCCGAGCAGGTCGCTGTCGATGGTGTCGAGGTTGCGGGGCGTATGAATGCCCAGCATCGGCGCCCCCGTCTCGCGATGATAGAAGGCGAACCAGTCCTGCACGTCTCGACACTGGTTGGTGTTGTAGACCAGGACGTCGGGGCGGGGTACCGATCGCATACCGAAGGCGCGGGTCAAGGGCGTGTTCTTGCGAAGATACGAACCCACATCACTGGTCAGGTAAGAGCAGATATCCGGCGAATATCCGAGGGCATTGGCCGCGGGAATCAGGTCCGTGGCGGCTCGGGAGGCACCGAGCAGAGCGCCGTGGTTCTCCGGGAAATAGACGAGAAAACCCATGCTGCGAAGCAGCTCGGCGGGCCCCACGCTCGTGCACCACGCGATTCTGGCCTGGTCGCTCAAGGAGCCGGCGTCGAGTTGCTGGAAGTACTCGGCCATGATCTCGCGCATCGCGGCGGTGGCACGAATCTTCTTGATGGCTGGCTTGTCGGCGTTCATGGGGAAACTCCTCGGCGGTCGATGGCGGGAGCGCGCCGCCCATGAGAAACCAGCGGCGGGAGTCGGGTCAAGGGGCTCGGGGTCTTCACCAGATGGCAGGACTCGAAAAGGGCATGCCCGGGTCGCCGAACGGCGGAGTATCATGGGCGCTCCATCCGGCTGTCACCGGCAAGAGTAACTCGGGCGTGAAGTCCGTAAGACCCCGTTGCGAGATCGAGGAAAAAATTCGACGGTAGCCGTGGCACGCCTTGGGTGATTGAGCACGAGGAGGACTGTGATGAAGGTTGCCGTGATCGGCTCGGGATCCATCGGACCCGACCTGGCCTACGGCTTCGTCTCCGCGCTGGCGGCGACCGACGGCCACCAGGTCTACCTGCACGACATTCGGCAAGAGGCTCTCGACGCCGGTGTCGAACGCATCCGGGGTTACGTCAAGAAAGGGCTGACTCGCGGCAAACTCAGTCCGCGTGTGGCGGCAGCCATCGAGAAGGCCCTGGTTCCGACCCTCGACATCGCTGACCTGGCGGAGTGCGACTACGTGCTCGAGGCGGCCACCGAAGAGCTGGGTACCAAGCAGGCGATTGTCGACAGTCTGGAGGCGGTGGTCGGCCCGGACTGCCTGGTGGGTTTCGCCACCTCCGGTATTCCGCGCGCCCGTATCGTGGCCAACGCAAGGCATCCCGAGCGCTGTTTCGTCAATCATCCATTCTTTCCGGCCTGGCGTTCGCTTCCGATGGAGGTGGTGCTCTCGGGTGATGCCGCCTTCGAGCGGCGCATGTTGGACATGCTTCGCCGGCTGGGCAAGGTGCCCGTGGTCACCGCCGACGTTCCCTGCTTTGCGGCCGACGACATTTTTTGCAACTACTGCGCCGAGGCCGCCCGCATCGTGGTCGAAGGCGTGGCCACGCCGGCCCAGGTGGACAAGATCGTCAACGATGCCATCGGTGGCGGTGGACCCTTCCTGGTGATGGACCTGACCCGGGGCAACCTGCTCAACGTCAAATGCCTGAAATTGATGCAGGAGGGCCCTCCAGGGGGTGAGTGGTTCGCGCCACCCGAGATCTTCACCACCCAGGGCAACCGTCCCTGGCACGATCCCAAGGATCCCGGTGACCCCTCCCACGACGAAGCGCTGGCCCGTACGGTGCTCGATCGTATGCTCGCCGTGCTTCTGGCTCGTACCTTCTACGTGGCCGACAACGAGATCTGCTCGCGCCGCGAGCTGAACTGGATGACCCGCACGGCCCTGGGTTTTGCCAAGGGCCTGCTCGACCTGGCCGAAGACCTGGGGCCGCAGAAGGTCGCCGAGATCTGCGAGAGCTACGCCGCGGCCCATCCCGGCTTCGAGGTGCCGCCGAGTATCCGCGAGCGCAGCTTCCCCGCCTTCCGCCGCAACGTGGAGGTCTCCCGCCGGGGTGACGTGGCGGTGGTTTCCATCGAGCGCCCGGAGGTGAAGAACGCCCTCGACCACCAGACCATGGAGGAACTCGACGCGGTCTTCGCCGAACTCGAGCAGGATGACGGCGTCCGAGGGGTCGTGCTGACCAGTTTCGACGGTTCCCTGGCCGGTGCCGACATCATGGAACTCGCGGCCCTCGAGACGCCGGAGGAGGCCGCGGCGAAGTGCCGCCACGGCCACGGCGTGCTGGCCCGCATCGCCGCGATGAGCACGCCGGTCGTCGCCGCGGTCGACGGGCCCGTGCTCGGTGGCGGCTCGGAACTGTCGATGGCCTGCCACGGTCGCGTGGTCGGTCCGTCGCTCGTGCTCGGTCAGCCCGAGGTGAACCTCGGGATCATCCCCGGTTACGGCGGCACCCAGCGTCTGCCGCGGCTGGTGGGCTTCGAGCGCGGCGTGCAGATGCTCCGTTCGGCGCGCAGCATCGGTGCCGACAAGGCCCGCGCCTGGGGTTGGGCTGCCGGGGTCGAGGGAGCCACCGTGGTGGATGCCGCGATGACCCTGATTCGCGACCACCTCGAGGGCAGGGTGAAGCTGGAGCCCGTGGATCCCGCGCCCATGGAAGTGCCCGCCGCGTTTCCCGTCGTGGAGATAGGCCACCGCTCCCTGGCCATCGACGCGATCCTCTGCGACGTGATCCGGCGGGGCCTGGCCAGGCCCCTGGACGAGGGTCTCGAGGTCGAGGCCGAGGGCTTCGCCCGTTGCAGGAAGACCGTCGACTACGACATCGGCATGACCAATTTCATCCAGAACGGTCCCCGGGTGCCGGCGACCTTCCTCCACGAGTAGGAGAGGCAACGATGGCCAGCAAGCGCGCGATCATGATCCTCGATGGCGGCCGGCGGACGCCGCGGGCCGATATTTTGATCCAAAACCGGGAGCCGGGCCTGTTCTCCCGCTTCTCCACCACCCAGCTCGGTGGTATGGCCATCGCCGCGACTCTCGAGAACACGGCCATCGATCCCCGGGACGTGGGGCACGTGGTGATGGGCATGGCCTCCCACAGCCACCGCGACTCGATCTACGCCGCCCAGGGTATGCGTTGGCGCGGCGGTCTCGGTGACGACGTGCCCGCCCTGACCGTGGCGCGGATCTGTGGCTCGGGCGCGGAGGCGGTGGCGGTGGGCGCCGAGATGATGCTCGCCGGCGTGCGCCACGATCGGCGTCGCCCGTTGACGGTGGTCGGGGGTGCGGAGAGCATGCAGTACCCCTTCATCCTTTACAGCTATCGCGGCCGCAAGGTGGGCGAGGCGGTTCAGAAGTACGGGCCGCTGGACGTGCGGGCCCTGCCCCCCGGATCCTACCTGCAGGACAGCTTGTTGATGGGGCTCTACGATCCGAGCAGCAAGATGTCCATGGCCAACACCGCCGAAGAACTGGGTCGGCGCTACAAGATCACCCGGGACGAGGCCGACGCCTTCGGTTACCGCTCCCACGTACTGGCCCGTACGGCCCGGGACGAGGGGCAATTCGACGAGGAGACGGCGCCGGTCAAGGTCGTCGTCGATGGGGCGCGGGATCCAGTGGAGGTGCGCCACGACACCCACATCATGGACAGTATCAGCCTCGAGAAGATGGGTCGCCTGCGACCGGCTTTCGAGGCCGGCGGCATCATCACCGCGGGTAACGCCAGCGCGGTGGTGGACGGAGCGGCGGCGATGGTGATCGCCGAAGAGAGTGTCGTGGTCGAGCGCAACCTTGCGCCCCTGGCGCGGCTGGCCGGCATGGGCGTGGCGGCCTGCGATCCGCACATCATGGGCTGGGGTCCCGTCCCCGCGGTGCGCCTGGCCCTCGAAAACGCGGGCATCGGGGGCGGCGACGTGGACATCGTGGAACTCAACGAGGCCTTCGCTCCCCAGGCCCTGGCCTGCATCCGGGATTTCGAAGACTTCGGCATCGCCCCCGAGAAGGTCAATCCCATGGGGGGGGCCATCGCTCTCGGTCATCCCCTGGGGGCCACGGGAGCGATCCTGACCCTGACCTGCGCCTACGCCCTGCGGCGGCGCAAGCTGCGTTGGGGAGTGGTGACCATGTGCATCGGGGGCGGCCAGGGCATCGCGCTGGTCCTCGAGTCGATTCACTGAAAGAAGAGCAGGACGCGAGAAGGAGTAGAGGCAATGGATATCAAGTGGCTTCCCCGGGATCACCAGAAGAAAGACCACCAGCTTTTCGGTTCCGAGCACTGGGGCGAGCAGGCGCCCTGCACGATCTACGAAAAGCGTCCCCTGGTCGATCCCGGGGGCCGTCAGGTCGAGGGGCTCTACACTGCGTGGGTGACCCTCAACAACCCGAAGCAGTACAACTCCTACACCACCGAGATGGCCAAGGGTGTGACGGCGGCGTTCTCCACCGCGTCGCTCGACCGCAGCGTGGTGGCGGTGGTCTTCACCGCCGTGGGGGATCGGGCCTTCTGCACCGGCGGCAACACCAAGGAATACGCCGAGTACTACTCGCGTCGCCCCAATGAGTACGGCGAGTACATGGACATCTTCAACGGCATGGTCGATGCGATCCTCGGCTGCAAGAAGCCGACCATCTGCCGGGTCAACGGTATGCGCGTGGCCGGAGGACAGGAGATCGGCATGGCCTGCGATTTCACCCTGGCTTCCGATCTGGCGGTCTTCGGTCAGGCCGGCCCGCGCCACGGCTCGGCTCCCGACGGCGGATCCACCGACTTTCTGCCCTGGATGCTCTCCATCGAGGACGCCATGTGGAACTGCGTGTCCTGCGAGATGTGGAGTGCCTACAAGATGAAGATGAAGGGCCTGATCACCGCGGTGAAACGGGTGCTCAAGGTCGATGGCCGGTTCGTGGCGAACCCCCTGGTGATCACCGATCGCTACGTGGACGAGGGCGAGATCGTCTACGGTGAGTTCAAAGCCGGCGACGCGGCCCGCCAGGCCAAGACCCTGCTCAAGCAGGGGGAGATCGACTTCGAACTGCTCGACCGGGAGGTCGACTCGGTGGTCTGGCGACTGGCGAATCTCTTCCCCGGCTGCCTGATCAAGTCCATCGACGGTATCCGTTCGAAAAAGCGTTTCTTCTGGGACATGATGAAGGTCCCCAACCGTCACTGGCTGTCGGCGAACATGGCCAACGAAGCCCTGCTCGGGTTCAACGCCTTCAACACCCGTAAGCTCACCGGTACCGACACCATCGATTTCATCCGTTACCGTCAGCTCATCGCCGAGGGTCGCGAGATGGACGATGCGGTGTTCGCCGAGGTTCTGGGCAAGCCCCGCGAATAGCAGGCATCATCGAGGAAAAATCGAGGGAAAGAAAATGACTGCACGCCTGTCGGACAGGCAGATTCGGGAAATCGACGCCGTCATGGCCGATGCGATGGCGGAGGGGCGCGAGCGACTGCTGGAGCCCGAGGTCTACCGGATCCTCCAGGCCCTCGGTTTGCAGGTTCCGACCTGGCTTTTCCTGCGTGAGCCGGACGCCCTCCAGCCCGGCATGCTGGCCGAGTTCGGCACCGAGCGGCTGGTACTCAAGGTCGTCTCCTCGGATATCGCCCACAAGACCCGCGTGGGTGGCGTGCGCATCGTGCTGCGGGACCGGGAGCGTATCCGCGGAGCGATGCGCCGGATGCGGGAAGAGGTCGAAGCCCACCCTCACTTCGCCGGGGCGACGCCGCGCATCGAGGGCTTCCTGCTGACCTCATTCGTCGAGTACTCCAAGGACCTGGGCAACGAGGTGCTGATCGGCGCCAAGGTCTCGATGGCCTTCGGCCCGGTGATCTCCTTCAGCAAGGGAGGCACCGACGCCGAACACTTCGCCAAGTACTTCTCGGCGCCCAACGTGCGCCTGCTGCCCCTGGAGGAGGCGGCTTGCCGTGAGCTGCTCGAGACCACGGCCATCGCCCGCAAGTACCGGGAAGAGGGCAACAGCGGCCACATCGACCTGATCGCCGAGGCGATCTGTGCGATCAGCGCGCTCTTCGAGCATTATTCGAGCCTCAACCCGGCCCCGCCCCGGTTGTTGCTGTCGGAGTTCGAGGTCAATCCCTTCGTGGTCGATCACCAGGGTGAGCTGGTTGCCATCGACGGGCTGGCCCAGGTCTTCTCCGCCGAGCAGCGGCTGGACCTGCTCTCCGGTCCCCGTCCCGAGGGTCTCGACGCGCTGTTCTGGCCCGAGGGCATCGCCGTGGTGGGCGTTTCGGCCACCGACACCACCAAGACGGGCAACAACATCGCCACCCTGCTGCACAACCTGGGCCGGGAGGATCTCTACCTGGTCAACGTCAAGGGGGGCCGGGCGGTGATCGGCGGCAAGAGCTATCCGCTCCACAAGAGCCTCAAGGCGATAGGCAAGCCGGTGGACCTGGTGGTGGTCTGCGTGCCCGCGCCACTGGCCCCCGCGGTGGCCGAGGAGGCGCGCAAGATCGGGGCCCGGGGCCTGGTACTGATCCCCGGCGGCTTTTCGGAAGTGCAGACCGGCGCCACCCTCGAGCGGCAGATCCTCGACGTGGTCGCCGGGAGCGGGATGCGCATCGTGGGACCCAACTGCCTGGGCATTTTCCGCGCGCCGGTGAAAGACCGGCCCGGCCTGAACACCCTCTTCATCCCCGAAGAAAAGCTCGAGTATCGTCCGCGCAAACAGTCCAACGTGGCCCTGCTGACCCAGAGTGGGGCCCTGGGCGTCTCCGAGCTGGACAAGCTCAAGAGCGCGATCTACCCGCGGGTGGTGGTGAGCTACGGCAACCAGCTCGACGTGGATCCCGGCGACCTGGTGGCCTACTTCGACCGGGATCCCGCGATCGACGTGATCGGGGTTTACATCGAGGGGTTCAAGCCCTCGGGAGGGCGCAAATTCTTCGACGCGGTGCGCCGATCGGCCAAGCCCGTGATCGTCTACAAGGCCGGGCGCACCGACGCCGGCTCCCGCGCCGCGGCCTCCCACACGGCGTCGATGACCGGCGACTACAAGGTGGCCCTGGCGGCCATGGAGCAGGCCGGCGCCATCGTGGCCGACCACATTCTCGATCACAAGGATCTGCTCAAGACCTTCTCGCTGATGGGCGGCAAGAAGATCGGCGGAAGGCGGGTGGCAGGAGTCGTCAACGCGGGCTTCGAGAGCACCTACGCGGCGGACAACATCGGTCGGCTCGAACTGGTGGAGTTTTCCGGGGCCACCGCCCGGCAGCTCCGCCAGGCCCTGCCCCCCTTCGTCTCGGTCCAGCCCTTTCTCGACCTGACGCCGATGGCCGACGACGCCACCTTCGAGCGCTGTATCGAACTGACCCTCGAGGATCCCGGTGTGCATGCCCTGTTCATCTCGGTGGTACCTCACACCGTGGCCCTGCACACCAAGCCCGAGGAGATGGAGCGCGATCGCGAAAACCTGGCGATCCGCATCGTCCGCCAGGCCGGCCGGCACGACAAGCCCGTGGTGGTCTCGGTCAACGCCGGAACCATGTACAACGCCTTTGTCGAGGCCCTCGAGGAGGGGGGCGTGCCGACCTTCACCACCGCCGAGCGGGCCATGACCGCGTTGGGTCGACTGGTGGACCATCGGTTGCAGCGTATGGATGTCCAGGCGGAGTGAGAGCGGACTTCTTGGTCCGCCGGACCCATGATTGAGGTGGCCCGGGTGGGTCGGTACCGTTCTCGGTAGCGGCCTCCCGTGCCGCGCCGATGACTTCCGCCGTTCCCCGCACCGCGATCCCTCACGGTCCTGCGCGGGATGCATCTTCAGCAGCCCAGCGTCCCCGATCAAGCCCATCGTGATGTCATCGCACGGGGGGAAGTGTCCTGACCGAGAGACAAGTCTGTCTCAACCTAGAGGCGGCCGCAGGTTCCGACCGGGCTGAAGAAAGTGTCACCAGCCATCCCCCGGGGCCTGGCGGGAGTCGCGCGGGGGGGCGACTCGTGGCACGAGGCTTGCTCACCTGCTGCGTGACCGTTCTCGGCACGACCGGGCGGTGGCGGGGCCGTTGGGGGTTCCAGCCGTTGGTGGTTCACCGTCCGGGTCGTGGAGGCCAACCCCGTGCGAGCTGATGAGGGCGGGTGGTGGAGCCGGGCTCCGCACGAAGACACCGTCGCGTTTGCGACCGGAGGCATGGAGGGTGATATGAGGCAGTGCTCGAGGTTTTGGTTGGTGTTGTGGATCGGGGCCGCCATGGTCGGGGGATCGGTCTACGGGTTCCCTATCGCTGTGCATGGTACGGAGTGTCTTCGGATCAGTGTCGGCGGGACCGAGCCGATCATCGCGACGTATAGGGGCAACTCCGCCAGTTACAGCAACGACCTCTACCTGATGCTGGACGATGCCGGGAATCCTGCCGATGACGGCAACCCCGCCAACGATCGCTTCATTTTCAACAACCACACGTCACGAGTCGGGAGCGAAGTCAACCTTGGATCCTTTCCGGTTGGAACGGAACTCATTTTCCGCCTGCATGTTCGAAACACGAGCAAGGATTACTTGACGGGGCCAGCCAATCGCAATCCGGACGGCCGCTGTCATGCGCGCGCGCAAGCCGACTGGAAACCCGGCACGACGCTGGTGAGCTTTGAAGATCTCTACAACGGCCCTTTTCGCTACAATGACCTCAGTTTCTCATTCACCAACACGACCATTTCCTTGATCACGCTCTTGCCCGCCTCGGCGTCGAGTCCCGTCGGAACATCGCACAGCGTCACGGCGACGGTGCAGGATTCAGATGGTGTCGGCGTCGCCGGCCGGATCGTACAGTTCAATATCCTGTCCGGGCCGAACGCCGGGGCCGGGGGCACCTGCTCGATCCATGCGGATTGCACCACCGACTGGAATGGCGAGGTGACGTTCACCTATACCGGCGGTGACGCGGTGGGCATCGATGAAATCGTGGCTTGTTTCATGGACGATGACGGTGAGCAGCGGTGTTCCCAGACCGTGACGAAGGAGTGGTCTGGCTGCGGCCAGGACGGGGACCCCTGCGACGATGGAGACGCCTGTACCGCCGACGATGTCTGTCGGGATTCGGTTTGCGTCGGGGGGCCGCCTCCCGATTGCGACGACGGTGATGAGTGCACCGCGGATAGCTGCGAGAGTGAAGAGGGATGCGTCCATGTTTTTGAAGACCTTCAACCTCCGGTGGGCGGGATCACGTACCCCGAAGACGGATTCTGCACGCATGCCGGCGTGACGATCGTGGACGATTTCACCGATGCGTGCGATGAGAACCTGGAGAGGATCTATGATCCCGCCGGCGGGCCGCTGTACAGTGAACATGGCGATTATGCCGTGACGTTGACTGCTACAGACTCTTCGGGGAACTCCGCCTCGTCGCAACGCTTTTTCACAATCGACAGGGTTCCGCCGGTGGTGACGATCCTTGGGCCTGCGGCTCAATCCGCTTTCCCGCGGCTCGTCCCCTTTTCGAGCCTCTTCGACGCGTCCGATGCGGATGGGGCGACGGGAGGTGTCGTGTATGAGCGGGTTTCTGTCGATGGCTGCGTCGTGTATGACGGATTGGAATTCGGCAACGGCGATGGCCTGCTGTCGGATGAAAATGTGGAAGCTTCGGAGGACGAGTTGTGTCGTCTCGTCAGGCGCTGCGGCGTACGCGAGTGGCACTCTCCGGTGATCATGGTGGAAGTCAGCGACTGCGCGGGCAACACCCATGTTGCGACAAGGGTCGTGCCGGGCGATTTTCAGTTGACGCAGGAACGCTGTCCTTGAAGGGTGCTTGAAGGCCGGGAGCGGCGGAGAGGCCTCTCTTCGCCGCTCCCGCGCCAGTCCCGAGTCGCGAGGCGACGGGTGGTCCCTCGGCGAAAAGGGGGGCGCCCCGGAGGGCACCGGGTCGAGTCACGGCTACTTGTTGTGGCAGTGGAAGCAGAGTTCGGACTTGAGCATCGACTTGCGGAGCATGAAGCGGTCGCCGGTTTGAGTGTTGAGGGGGATGTCGTTGTGGGGCTCGTGGCAGCTTGGGCACTCGACCCGCCCGTCGAAAAAGGGGAGGGGCGAATCGAACATCTTGCCGCTGTGGGTGTTGTGGCAGTTGCTGCAGTTCAGGCCCGGTTCGTGACTCCAGGCGATGCTGATCGGGTGCGTGGCGCGGAGATCGGTGCCGATCAGGGCGCCGCCTTCCATGAAATGGGACCCCGTGTCGCCGTCGAAGGCGTCGACGGCGACGGTGCCGTCGTGACAGCACAGGCACTGCTTGGAAGCTGCGCGGGGCTGCTCCGGGGTGTTCTCCAGCAAGTTGCTGGAGTAGAGCTGGTAGGTGGCCTCGGAAAGCTGATGGTTCCAGAGCAGGCCGATCCGGCCCGTGTCGCGGCCATGGTCGTGGGGAATGTGGCAGATCCGGCAAATCTCGCCCCCCGGGTTCCAGGATTCGCTGGAAAAGTCGTGCTTGGAACCGCGGATCTTGTCGGCCAGCGGTACGGACAGCATCAGGGCACAGGCCGTGACGGCGGCGAGCATGCGCGCCGCGCGACGGACGTGGTTGCCTCTTGCTTTCGTGAACATGGCCACAAGATCCCCTGAGGACCGGGAATACACAAGGCGCAGAGAAAATTAATAGCTTGTTAATCTCGTCGCGTAATACACTTCTCCACCGGCATGGAACGCCGGTTTCTGCGGAATCGCCCCCGGTTTTAGGTAAGGTGTTCGGGATCCAACACTTAAGTCGATCTTCGGCGGCCGCGAAAAAAGGGGAGCGGGCCGGGCCCGCTCCCCTCGGGGTTCGTCGGTCGTGACGCTCAGGCGCGGCTGGAAGCGTCGGCTGTGCCGGGGGCGTCACTCTTGGCCGCCAACTCGCCGGCGAAGCTGTGGCCGGTGGCGATGCCGGTGATGAACCAGGCCATGGCCACGATGCCCACCGAAAAGATCACGTCCCCGAACACCCGCATCCAGCGCAGGTTGTCCATCAGGCCGGTCTGCATGAACTCGGCGCTGCGGGCCATCCACATGCCGTGGGAAATGCTGGCCCAGGTCTGGAGCAGGCCGATGGGCAACAGGCTCAGCAGCACCATCGCCGCCAGCCCGATGTTCAGCGACCAGAAGGCGATGGACAGCAGCTTTTCCTTCCACACGTAGCGGATGGTCATCGCCCGCAGGCTGAACAGCAGCAAGCCAAAGCCCAGCATGCCGTAGACGCCGAAGAGGGCGGAGTGCCCGTGGACCGGGGTGGTGTTCAGGCCCTGCACGTAGTAGAGGGCGATGGGCGGGTTGATCAGGAAGCCGAAGACTCCCGCACCCACCAGGTTCCAGAAGGAAACCGCGACGAAGAAGTAGATCGGCCAGCGGTAGTGAGTGACCCACGGCCGGCTCGTCGACAGGCGCAGGTTGCCCATCGCCTCGAAGCCGACGAAGACCAGCGGGACGATCTCGAGGGCCGAGAAGGTCGCGCCCAGGGCCATCACCGCGGTGGGTGTGCCGGCGAAATAGAGGTGATGCATGGTGCCGATGATCCCGCCGGTGAGGTAGATCGTGCTGGTGAAGAACGCGGCCGCCGTCGCGGTGCGGGCACGGATCAGGCCCATGCGGGAGAAGAGGAAGGCGATGGCCACGGTGGCGAAGACCTCGAAGAATCCCTCGACCCACAGGTGGACCACCCACCAGCGCCAGTACTCGGCGATGGAGAGGTGCGTGTGCTGACCCCACATCAGCCCCGCGCCGTAAAACAGGCCGATGGCGCCGGCGGCGATGGTGAACAGGCCCAGCAGCGGCCGACCTTCCTTCTCGCGGAAGGCCGGCGCCAGGGCCCGGACCACCAGGCCGAACCAGATCAGCAGTCCGACGAAGAGGAACAGCTGCCAGAAGCGCCCCAGGTCGACGTACTCGTAGCCCTGGTGGCCGAACCAGAAGTTCGTGGCATAGCCCAGCTTCTGGTGGATGCCGAGCCACTCGCCCAGCATGGAGCCGCCCACGATGGTCAGGATGCAGACGTAGAGGAAGTTGACCAGGAAACGCTGACCCTTGGGTTCGCGACCACCGATGGCCGGCGCGATGAACAGGCCGGTGGCCAGCCAGGCGGTGGCGATCCAGAAGATCCCGGCCTGGGTGTGCCAGGTGCGCACCACCGAGTAGGGCAGGAAGGACTGGATATCGATGCCGTAGAAGCCGTCACCTTCCACGCCGTAGTGGGCGGCGATGATGCCGAGCACCACCTGCACCACGGCCAGCAGGCCCACGGTCCAGAAGTATTTGTACGTGGCCTTCATCGAGGGCGTCGGCTGCAGGCCGAGGAAGGGATCCTTCGTGGGAGCGTCGGTGTTCTCTTCCTCGCCGCCTTTCCGGGCGAAGTGCCAGGCCAGCGCGCCGATGCCGAGAATCAGCACGAGGATGCTGATCAGCGACCAGCCCACGATGGAGGCGCTGGGCTGATTGCCCACCAGGGGTTCGGCGGGCCAGTTGTTGGTGTAGCTGACGGCCGCGCCGGGGCGCTCGGCGGCACAGGTCCAGCTCGCCCAGAAGAAGAAGGCCGTGAGCTTGTGGCGGCGCTCGGGGTCGGGGACCGCGCCGGGGGGAATGGCGTAGGCTTCGCGGAGTTCGGCCAGCGAAGCGTCGTCCGAGAACAGGGCGTCGTAGTGGGATGCGACCGCGGCGACCGCCCGGGCGCGAAGATCGGAAATCACCAGGACGTCTCGGTCCGGGTCATAACCGTTGTGCCGCATTTCAGCCTGCGTCTCGGCCCTGACCGCCGCCTGTTCCCCAAGGTCCAGGGCGTCGTAGGCCCGGCCGTAGCGCTGTCGAGCCAGGAGGTCGAGCAGGGTCGTGGCTTCCCGGTGGAGCCAGTCCGCACTCCAGTCCGGGGCGACGTAGGCGCCATGGCCCCAGATCGATCCCACCTGTTGACCGCCCATGGACTGCCAGACGTTCTGGCCGTCGAGCAGGTCCTGGTGGGTGAAGAGCACTTCACCGCTCTGGTTGACGATTTGCCGGGGACGGGGCGGTGCCTTCTGGTAGATCTCGAAGCCGAAACCGCCGAGTACGGCGAACGAGAGGACGATCACGAGCCCGAAGGCCCAGAAATACTTGCGGTAACTCACGGCCCGTTCCTCCTGTATCGAAGAACCGTCTGAATTCAGGATATGAAGGTCTTTTTATCCTTCACCAGGACGATACTGCGGCTATTCTGGACGTCAAGGTCTTCTATTGACTTGAGTCAACACAAAGGGATAAACTTGTCCGGAATTGCCGAGGAGGGCTCCCTCCGATGATTTCCCAGACCGCCGAGTACGCTCTTCGGGCGGTTGTCTGCCTGGCCGGGGACCCGGCCGGCCCCCTGACGACCCAGGAGATTGCGCTCCGCACCCAGGTTCCCGCGGGTTACCTGGCCAAGGTGTTGCAAGGGCTTGCAAAAGCGGGGCTTGTATCAGGCCAACGGGGGCCCTCGGGGGGCTTTACGCTCTCTCGGCCGCTGACAGAGATCACCGTTCTCGACGTGCTGGACGCGGTGGATCCTCTCAAGCGCATCCGTTCCTGCCCGCTGGGCATCCCCGCCCACCGGGAACACCTCTGCAGCCTCCACCGGCGCCTCGACGCGGCCATGGCCAGCGCGGAGGAGTCCTTCCGCAAGACCACCATCGCCGATCTGCTGGGCGACAGTGAGTCCCCCGTGCCCCTCCAGGGGTGAGTCCCGCTTTCGCCTGACTTGTCGCGATGACCCGGGGGCCGAGGGTGCCGACCCTCTTGACTCCGGGGCCTGTCCGCGTAATCTATCGAACGTTCGTTCGTCTCTTGGCGGCGTCGTCGCCGGGAAGGAGGACCCGTGGACCGTGCGAGCATCGTGGATTGGGCGACCGGGATCTATGAGGACCTGGAATTCGGTGCCGCGCGCCGCTGGCTCGAAGCCGAGCCCGGACGCAAGGCCGTGGGTTATCTGCCGGTTTACGTGCCGCGGGAGATCATCCATGCCTGCGGGATGCTTCCGGTGGGCATCCACGGGGGCGGTGATCGGCTGGAGATCATCCGCGGGGACGCCTTCTACCAGTCCTACATCTGCCACCTGCCCCGGTCGGTGATCGAACTCGGGCAGTCCGGTCGGCTGGACATGCTCGCGGCGACCCTCTTCCCCTCCACCTGCGACGTGATCCGCAACCTGTCGGGCATGTGGAAATTGCTCTACCCCGGGCAATACGTGCGTTACATCGACGTGCCCCAGGTGGCCGAGCCGGACCTGGCCATCGCCTTCTGGCGCCGGGAACTCCAGCAGCTCGCCCGGGACCTCGGCGAGCTGACCGGTGGCATGCCCGGTGACGATGCCCTGCGGGCGTCGATCGCCCTTTACAACAAGGCCCGGCGCGTGATCGCCGAACTCTTCGAACAGCGGCGCCGCGCTCCCTGGTCGGTCCCCACCGAGGAACTCTACGTTTTGATGCGGGCCGGTGAGGTGATCCCGGTGGAGCAGTTCATCGAGAAGGCCGCCGCCTACCTGCGCCTGGCCCGAGACAACCCGGGCCGCCGGCGGGACAACAGCCGGGTGGTGGTGGTGGGAGCTTTCTGCGAGCAGCCGCCCCTGGGCCTGATCAAGACCATCGAGCGGGCCGGCTGCTACATCGTCGAGGACGATTTCCTGCTCGGCAATCGTTTCATCGAAGACGATGTCAGTCTCGAGGGCGATCCCCTGACGGCCCTGGCGGCCGCCTTCACGCGCTCGGCGGTGCGTTCCTCGGTGGTCTATGAGCCGGACCCGCAGGGCAAGCGCCGCCTGATGAAGGAAAAAGTCGAAGCCGCGGGGGCCGATGGGATCATTTTCGCCGCTCCGAGTTTCTGCGACCCGGCCTTGCTGGACCGGCCGATGCTTCGCGCGGGGGCCGAGCAGGCCGGCATCCCCTGCATTGCCTTCAAGTACGCCGAGAACAGCGGCCAGTTCCAGCAGTTCCGCGAGCAGGCGGGGACCTTTTCCGATTCGATCAAGCTCTGGGGAGGTGTGGAGTGAGCGACAGGAAGACAGCCGACGGCGCGAGCAAGGATCGCTCGATGCTGCTGCAGAAGCAGATGATCGCCGAACACTACAAACGCCTCGAGCAGGCCCCCGAAACCGGCGAGCCGGTGGTCTACACCTTCGTTCCCGGCAACCTCACCGAGCTGGTGCGTTCTTTCGGCGCCCTGCCCCTGCTTCCGGAGATCAACGCCCTGCAGTCGGGGATGCGTCGGCGCAGCGGAGACTTCATCGCGGAGGCGGAGCGGGCGGGCCACTCCGAAGACGTCTGCACCTACGTCAAGTGCGACATCGGCATGATCAAGGCCGGGAACATCGGCCCTACCGGCACCCGCCTGCCCAAGCCGGACCTGCTGCTGCTCTCTTACACGGGTTGTTACACCTTCATGAAATGGTTCGAGTTGCTGCGGGAGGAGTACGACTGCCCAACGGTGTTCTTCCACGTGCCCTACCAGGGTGACGGGAAGATCGAACCGGAACATCGCGAGTACATGACCCGGCAGCTCGAGGAGAGCGTCATTCCGGCCCTCGAGAAGGTCACCGGCCGCAAGTACGACGAGGACCGGTTGCGCGAGCACCTGGTCCATGCGGCCCGGGCCGAGGAAGACCTGGTGGCCGTGCTGCAGGCGGCCAAGAATCGCCCCAGTCCCATCGACGCCTACTTCGGCGCCGTCTACTACGTGGGACCGATCTTCAGCGCCTTCCGCGGCACCCCCGAAGGGGTCGAGTACTACAAGGCTCTGCGCGCGGAAGTGGAGGCGCGGACGGCGGCGGGTCTCGGACCGGTGACCCCGGACGGCCCCCTCGAGCACGAAAAGTACCGGCTGGTGGTCGAGGGTCCCCCCAACTGGACCAGCTTCCGCGAGTTCTGGCGGATGTTCGCGGAGGAGGGGGCCGTGGTGGTGGCCTCGACCTACACCAAGGTGGGAGGCACCTATGATTTTGGTTTCCGCCACGACCCGGACGATCCGCTGGGCACCCAGGCCGACTACTGCGCCGGTTGCTACACCAACATCAACCTGCCCGGCCGGATCGACATGATGTGCGACTATCTCGAAGAGTACGGGGCCGATGGTTTCGTGATCAATTCGGTCAAATCCTGCAACTCTTTTTCCGCGGGGCAGCTGATGATGTTGCGGGAAGTGGAGAAACGCACCGGGATACCAGGGGCCTTCATCGAGTCGGACCTGGTGGATCCGCGTTACTTCTCCGCCGCCAACATCAAGAACCGCCTCGAGAGTTACCTGCAAATGATCGACGCCAGGCGGGCGGGGATGACGGCATGAAGTGCGTGATCGGCATCGACCTGGGCTCCACCACCACCAAGGCTGTGATTCTCGACGAGTCGGGGGGCATCCTCGGCCGGGGCATCACCAACTCGCGATCCAACTACGATCTGGCCGCCGCGGTGGCACGCTCGGAAGCCTACACCAGTGCCCGTTTCGACCTCCTCTCCCGCGCCGCCGAAGAGGACCAGGTCAAGCCTACCCTGATCGAGCGGCTGCTGCGCGCGTTTCGCCTCGAGCAGCGTTTGCATCAGCTCCGCAGGTTACGGGAACTGGTACTGGAGGAAGTGCACTCCGGTCGCCTCGGCGACCTGGCCGGACCCACCGAACAGAAGGTGGACATCATCTTCGAGCGTATCGAAAAGGAAGAAGAGCAGCGTTTCAGGGAACTCGATCCACCTCGACGCTCAGCCTTCTTTCGTGACGCCGCCGGCTCGGCTTACACCCGCATCGCCGAGGAGATCGGCGAGCCCGGTGGCGTGAGTTTCGACATTCTCGTGGGCCTCTACGACAAGTGCATCATCCGCGTCGAGAACGAGCCGCTCGAGTTGAGTTTCGAAGGGCACATTCGCTCGGCTCTCGGTCGGGTCGGCAAGCGGGAGACTCTCGAGCGGGCGGTGGAGGTGGCGGCCTCGACCGGGATCGAGGAGGTGGCCAGCGTGGGCACCGGCTATGGCCGGGCGCGGCTGCCCTTTCCCAGGGAGCAGATCCGCTCCGAAATCCTCTGCCACGGCCTGGGGGCCCACGCCATGTTCCCCGGTACCCGCACGGTCCTCGACATCGGGGGACAGGATACCAAGGCGATCCAGGTCGATGACCAGGGCATCGTCACCAGCTTCCAGATGAACGATCGCTGCGCGGCAGGCTGTGGGCGCTATCTCGGCTACATCGCCGACGAGATGAACATCGGCTTGCACGAGCTGGGACCGATGGCCGAGAAGTCCACCCGCTGCGTGAAGATCAATTCGACCTGTACGGTCTTCGCCGGTGCCGAGCTGCGGGAACGGCTGAGCCTGGGGGAAAAGCGTGAAGACATCCTCGCCGGTCTCCACCGGGCGATCATCCTGCGGGCGATGAGCCTGCTGGCCCGGTCCGGTGGCGTGGATGATGAATTCACCTTCACCGGGGGCGTGGCCAACAACCGGGCGGCGGTGACGGCGCTTCGCGACCTGGTGCGCGAGAACTACGGCCGGAAGACCCTCAACATCTCTCCGGACAGCATCTACACCGGCGCCCTGGGCGCGGCCCTCTTCGCTCACAGGATGGTGAACTGATGTGCATCACCGCAGGTATCGATGTCGGCAGCGGCGCCGTCAAGGGCGTGATCATGCATTGTCCCGCGCAGGGCGAAAGCGACATCCTGGCCAAGGTCTCGGCGCGGATCCGGCGCCGGGACATGGTCCAGGTGGTGGAGGAGGTGTGGACCACGGCGATCGCCGAGTCGGGGGTCCGTCGCATCCACTACGTGGCCAGCACCGGTGAAGGGGAGGACATTCCCTTCGCCACCGGCCATTTCTACGGTATGACCACCCATGCCCGGGGCGCGCTCTACCTCGAGCCTCGGGCTCGGGCGGTGTTGGACGTGGGCGCGCTGCACTCCCGGGCGGTGGCGATGGATCATCGGGGCAAGGTGCTGGGCTACAAGATGACCAGCCAGTGCGCCTCGGGATCGGGGCAATTCCTCGAGAATATCGCGCGCTACCTCGGAGTCTCCCAGGCCGAAGTGGGTTCGCTTTCCCTCGGCGCCAAGTCCCCGGAGAAGGTTTCCTCCATCTGCGCGGTGCTGGCGGAGACCGACGTGATCAACATGGTCTCCCGGGGCATCGCCACGGAGGACATCTTGCGCGGCATTCATGAGAGCATGGCGGGACGTTTCGCCCGGCTGCTACGCTCGCTGGAATTCGACGGCGCGGTTTTCGTCAGTGGAGGCCTGTCGGCGGACGAAGGGCTGCTCGGTGCCCTGCGGGACGAACTGGACAGGGCGGCGGCCAAAAACGGCCGGAAGATGGAGGTCACGACCCACCCCCTGGGTATCTTCGCGGGAGCCCTGGGGGCAGCCTTGTGGGGCGCGTTCCGGCACCGGAAGATCGGTGGAGGAGAGGCGGCATGGACGGCGTGAGGGAAAACGAGGAGTACTTGATTCGCTTCTTGCGGGCCGAGGACCTGCCGCGGCTGGTGAAGATGGACCAGGCCGCCAGCGGCCGCAACCGTCGGGCCTGGTACGAAGGCAAGCTGCGCCGGGCCCTCGAAGAGTCCGATGTGCGGATTTCCCTGGGAGCCGAGGTGGACGGCGTCCTGGTCGGTGCCCTGATGGGCTCGGTACAATACGGCGAGTTCGGACAGCCGGAGCCGGTGGCGATCCTCGACACGGTACTCGTCGACCGGAGCTTCGGCAGGCGAGGCATAGCCACGGCCATGCTCGGCCAGCTGCTGCAGAACCTGCGGGGGTTGCGCCTGGCCACCTTGCGCACCGAGCTGGCCTGGGACGAACTGGACCTGTTGGCCTTTTTCGGCAAGTCGGGTTTCCGCCCCGTGCCTCGCCTGGTGCTCGAGAAGAACGTGATGCAGGAAGGGGAGGAGTGATGGGCATTCCGGCCACTGGCAGCCGTTCCCGCGGCGTGGACTTCCTCGATCTGGGGGCGACCTACACCGAAGAAGAGCGGATGATCCGCGACAGCGTGCGGGCCTTCGTCAACGACAAGGTGCTGCCCATCATCGGCGACGCCTACCAGGAAGACCGCTTTCCCATGGAACTGGTGCCCCAGATGGCCGAGATGGGGCTCTTCGGGTCCTACCTCGAGGGTTATGGCTGTGCGGGAGCCAGCCGCACGGCCTACGGCCTGATCTGCCAGGAACTCGAACGGGGTGACAGCGGCGTGCGCTCCTTCGTTTCAGTGCAGACCTCCCTGGTGATGTTTCCGATCCACGCCTACGGTTCCGAGGAGCAGAAGCAGAAGTGGCTGCCCCGCCTGGCGTCCGGCGAGGCCATCGGCTGTTTCGGCCTGACCGAGCCGGACTACGGCTCGGATCCGGGGCGGATGATCACTCGTGCCGAGCGCACCGGGTCGGGATGGCGCCTGAATGGCGCGAAGATGTGGATCACCAACGGCTCGATCGCCGACGTGGCGGTGGTCTGGGCCCGTACCGAGGATGGCATTCGCGGATTCCTGGTGGAGAAAGACACGCCGGGCTACGAGACCCGCAAGCAGACCGGCAAGGCCTCCCTGCGCGCTTCGGTGACCTCCGAGCTGTACTTCGACAACTGCGAGCTGGGTGAAGACGCCCTGCTGCCCGGCAGTGGTGGACTCAAAAGCCCCCTGTCCTGCCTGAGTTCGGCCCGCTTCGGTATCGCCTGGGGGACGGTGGGCCTGGCCGCGGCCTGTTACGAGGAGGCCCTGGCCTATGCCGGCGAGCGACTCGTTTTCGGTAAGCCCATCGCCGCCCACCAGCTTCAGCAGGCCAAGTTCGCCGACATGCTGGCCGAGATCACCAAGTGCCAGGCTCTCAACCTGCGGGTCTCCCGCCTGCTCGAAGAAGGCAAGGCGGACTTCGCCCACGTTTCCCTGGCCAAACGCGAAGGCTGTCGCCTGGCCCGGCGGGCCGCCAGGGTCGCCCGTGAGATCTACGGCGCCAACGGCATCATGCACGAGTATCCCATCGCCCGGCACATGGCCAACGTGGAGTCGGTCTACACCTATGAAGGCACCGACGACATTCACACCCTGATTCTCGGCCAGCGCATCACGGGGCACTCGGCGTTCGAGTAGGTCGGCGGCTTCCGCCATTCCCGGATCACCGGGCGGACCGACCCGCGGAGACTGCCGGCCTTCGAGAGTACGGCCCGGATGGCGCCGATGATCGCCGCCCCGGGGCCCCGACGAGCGTGGTTTTCAGCGACCTTGGCGGCGTGCTGGCGGGTTCCTTCAGTCAGGCCGATGCCAAGCGCGCTGGAGCGCCAGCCACCGGGCGGAGTTCCCGGCCGACGGTTCGTGGAGGGGGCGACCGCTTCGCGAGCGCAGCCGCCAGGCAGGGCCATGCCGGCTCGCTCGTAGGGGTCGTGACTTCCAGCGTCACCCCTCGCGCGGTGAGCCGGGCGCCCGGACGCCGCCTGCCACGACGGAGCTGCGTCAGAGCGCCGTGCCCCCTTCGGTGTCGATCCTGGCGTCTTCGATCAGCACCGGGAAGAAGTATCCGGCGCCGAGGTCCACGTCGGTCTTCACCGTTCCGCTGACGACGACGGTGGTGCCTGCGAGGACCGGGCTTCGGGTCGTGACCACCAGGTCGTCGCTTCCCTTCGACCCGGTGCCGTCGGCCAGGTGGACCCAGGTCTTGCCCATGATGTTGGGGGAGACCTTCATCACCCGTCCGCGGATCTTGAGCGCCTTGCCCTTGTACTTGGAGGCGTTGCGGAACAGCTCCTCGACGGTCACGTCGGCCTTGGCTATCGAGCCGGCCTTGGGCGGCTCGACCTTGCCCGCCAACTTGGGCGCGCCGGGGACCCCGGCATGGGGGTCGTGAGCCAGGGGCCGGCTGCTTTTGGAGCCGAACCGACTGACGAAGAAGATACGCTCGAACTTGCGTTTCAGGCTCGGTGACTCGAATTCGCCCATTTCCATGCCCTGGCGGCACTCGAGGGTATCGCCCACCTTGAGCTGGGTTTGCGGGCCGGCCAGCCAGATCTTGCCTTCGTCGGCGGTGTCGAGCAGGACATAGGTGTATCCCCCGGAATTCATCGTCTCGATGATCTTGCCCTTGTGGTCGGCCAGGGCGGGGAGGGAGAGCATCAACAGGGCGCAGGCCGCGCCGACGGTCCAGGTTGTCTTGGCCATGGTGGTGTCCTTGGGGTAGGGGACGAGGCCGGGGGAGGGACCGCCCACGTCCAGCGCGGAAATCATACCCCGGATTCCACGTACCGCCCCCCGGGCGCGGTATGCTGATGCCTCAGCCGCCCGTGCACCGGGAAGGAGGCCCTCCGTCATGGTCCGGATTGCGTCAGCCGTCCTTGCATTTCTCCTGTTCGGCGCGAGCCTTGCGGCCGCCCCCTCGCACCTGATGCGCCATGCCGACGTCCACGGCGTGAAGATCGTCTTCACCTACGAGGGGGACCTGTGGCGGGTGTCGACGGAGGGCGGGGCCGCGCGGCGCATCACCCGCCACGCCGGGGTGGAGCGCTACGCCAGCTTCAGCCCGGACGGCGAGCGCCTGGCCTTCACCGCCGGTTACGACGGCGGGGTCGACGTTTACGTGATGCCCGCCGAGGGCGGCGAGCCCCGGCGCCTGACCTGGCACCCGGCGGCCGACCGGGTGATCGGCTGGACGCCTGCGGGAGACGAAGTGCTCTTCCGCTCACGGCGCGAGTACCCCTTCCGTGGTGAGCAGGTCTACGCGGTCAGCATCCGGGGCGGTCTGCCCCGCAAGCTGCCCGTGGACCGGGCGGGGTTGGCCTCCCTTTCACCCGACGGCACGAAGATCGCCTACAACCGCATCAGCCGGGAGGATCGCACCTGGAAGCGTCACCAGGGCGGCACGGCCCAGGAGATCTGGGTCGGTTCGCTCGATGAGCGGGACTACCGGCCGGTCACCGACTGGGAAGGCACCGACAACTACCCGATGTGGCACGGTCGCTTCATTTACTTTACGTCCGATCGTCGTCACGGGACGATGAACATTTTTCGTTATGACACGGAAAGCCGTGTGATCGAGGCGGTGACCGACTACGCCGACTATGACGTGAAATATCCTGCCTTGGGGCCGGAGAAGATCATCTTCCAGTATGCCGAGTCCCTGTGGCTGCTCGACCTGGCCACCGGTCAGGTGCGAGCGGTGCCCGTGGTACTGCCCAGCGATCGTACTCCCGTCCGCCGCTTTTGGACCGACGCTTCCCGGCGAACCGGCGCGTTCCGTCTCTCGCCGGACGGTTCCCGGCTGTTGCTCGATACCCGGGGCGAGATCGTCACCGTGCCCGTGGAAGAAGGCGAGGCGACCTTCCTCGCCATCGATTCCGGCAGCCGGGAGAAGAACCCCGCCTGGTCACCCGACGGGAAGCATGTCGCTTTCGTCTCCGACCGCAGCGGCGAAGAGGAGATCTATCTCGTACCCGCCGAAGGTGGCGAGGCGCGGCGCATCACCAGCCGCGGCGGAGGCTTCCTGTTGCCTCCCCTGTGGTCTCCCGACTCGCGTTACCTGCTCTTTGCCGACAAGCAGATGCGCCTGAACCTGCTCGAGGTGGCCAGCGGCGAGACGACCCTGGTCGACCAGGGAGACTATGATGACGCGTGGGAGCGCTGGGGAATTCAAGACTACGTCTTCTCTCCGGACAGTCGGTGGATCGCCTACTCGAAGATGGAGGCTTCGCTCAACGAGTCGATCTTTCTCTACTCGATCGAGGCCGGGCGAAGCTATCGTCTGACGGGTCCTGAGACCCCGGACTGGAGCCCCGTCTTCGACCCGGCGGGTCGTTACCTGTACTTCCTTTCCCAGCGTAGCTTCCACCCCATCATGGGGCGGGTGGATCAGAACCACGTCTTCCTCGATATGACCCTGCCCTACCTGGTGGTTCTCGAGTCCGGTCGGCCTTCTCCCTTCGTTCCGGCGGCGACCGAAGACCGGGAAGAAGACGCGGACGCAACGACCGTGAAGATCGATCTCGAGGGGCTGTCCGGGCGGATTCTGGCCGTGGATGGCGTGGATCCGGGCAACTACTTCCGCCTCGAAGCCCTCGAAGACGGTCTGCTGTTCCTCTCCCGTCCGAAGCCCGCCTTTCTCAAGTACCAGAACGTCACCGACGCCAGCCGGGAAGGCCTCGACCTGCTGTATTACGACTTGGAGGAGCAGAAAACCGAAAAGGTACTCGAGGGAGTGTACAACTATCACCTTTCGGCGAATGGGGAGAAGCTGGTCTACCAGGGTGCGAACGGCTTTGCGGTGGTCGACGCCGGCGCCGGGGCGCAGTCCGGTGAAGGTGCGGTGAACCTCGAGTCGGTTCGCTTCCAGGTCGACCGGGTCGCCGAATTCGAGCAGATTTTCGATGAGGCCTGGCGTGTCCAGAGAGATTGGTTCTTCGATCCGGGGCTCCATGGCGTCGATTGGGAAAAAATCCGCCGGAAATACCGGCGTTTTCTTCCCGACTGCGGCAACCGGGCGGATCTGAACTACCTGATCGGGGAGATGATCGGTGAACTGAACATCGGCCACACTTACATTTTCGGCGGTGACCTGGGAGCGGCGCCGCCCGCGGTGCCGGTGGGTCTTCTGGGCGTCGACTGGGAACGACCCGAGGGTGCGCGGCACCTTCGACTGGCCCATATCGTGGAGGGCTGGAACTGGGACCCGGCCCAGCGCTCGCCGCTGCGCGAGCCCGGCTGCGCGGCGCGTGACGGCCAGTGGCTGGTGGCCATCGACGGCCGGGCCGTCAGTGCCGACGACAACGTCCACCGCTTCCTCGAGAACAAGGTGGGACACCGGGTGGAGATCACCCTCGCCGCGGACGACTCCGGCCGCGATCCCCACACCTGCCGGATCGAACCCCTGGCCAGCGAGCGAACCCTGCGTTACCGGCAGTGGGTGGAAGAGAACCGTCGCCGGGTCGAGAGGCTCTCGGGCGGTCGGGTGGGCTATGTCCACATTCCCGACATGATGGAAGGAGGGTTGATCGAATTCGCCCGGTCCTGGTATCCCCAGTACGGTAAACGGGCGATGGTGATCGACGAGCGCTACAACGGCGGCGGATTCGTCGGCGACATGATCATCGACCGCCTCGAGCGGAAGCTGTGGGCGATGACCCAACCCCGGGAGGGCCGGCCGATTCCCGACCCGGAACGGGTCTTCCATGGTCACCTGGCCGTGCTGATCAACGAAGATACGGGTTCCAACGGCGAGTACTTCGCCCAGGCGATCAAGACCCGGGAGCTGGCGACCCTGATCGGCCGTCGCACCTGGGGAGGCGCCGTGGGTATCGAGCCGCACCAGGATCTGCTCGACGGCGCCACGACGACGCCGCCCCAGTTCGCGCCCTACGGCGCGGAAGGCTGGTTGATCGAGGGGCGGGGGGTCGAGCCCCACATCGACGTGCAGAACTGGCCGGAGGAGGTCCTGGCGGGCCAGGATCGCCAACTGGAAACCGCGGTGCGTTTTCTCCTCGGCCTGGTCGAAGAGGTGCCGCTGTCCGTGCCGGAACGGCCTTCCTTCCCGGACAGGAGCAAGCCCGGCGAGGGGCGCCGGCGGCGGGAGCGATAGGCCCCCGGCAGCGGGTGGCTCAATCCTCCGTCTCGAGCCAGGCGCGCACCATCGCCTGGGCCGTGATGCCGAGCTTGTCCTGGACCACCGGCCCCGGGGCCGACGCCCCGAAGCGATCCACCCCCAGGGCCCGGCCGCCCTCGCCGACGAGGCGATGCCAGCCGATGGTGCGGCCCGCCTCGATGGACACCCGCCGCCGCAGCCGCGGAGGCAGGACCTGGTCGCGGTACGCGGTGGGCTGCTCGTCGAAGAGTTCCAGGCAGGGCATGGAGACCACCCTCAGGCGATGGCCCTGTTCGGCCAGCAGGCGGCGGGCCTCGACGGCCAGGTGCACTTCGGAACCGCTGGCCATCAGCACCCCCTCGGGTTCGCCCCCTTCCGCCTCCGCCAGCACGTAGGCCCCTCGGGCCACTCCCTCCGCGGCGGCCTCGGCGGTGGACTCGAGTACCGGCAGCGCCTGGCGCGAGAGGATCAGCGCGGTGGGCCGGGCGCTCTCGAGGGCCCAGGCCCAGGCCGCGGCGGTCTCGTTGGCGTCAGCGGGTCGGATCACGGCCAGGTCGGGAATCGCCCGCAGGCAGAGCACCTGTTCGACGGGCTGGTGGGTGGGGCCATCCTCCCCCACGCCGATGGAATCGTGGGTCCAGACGAAAATCACCGGCAGCCGGTCGAGAGCCGCCAGGCGCACGGGTGTGCGCATGTAGTCACTGAAAGCCAGAAAGGTGGAGACGAAGGGCCGCAGTCCGCCGTGGCAGGCGATCCCGTTGGCGATCGCTCCCATGGCGTGCTCGCGGACCCCGTAGTGGATGTTGCGCCCCGTCCCTTCCCGGCCGTCGAAAGAGCCGCCACCGGGGATCGTCGTCTTGGTCGAGCAGGAAAGGTCGGCGTCGCCTCCGATCAGCTCCGGCAGATGGGCTGCCAGCGCGCCGATCACCTCGCCGCCGGCGGCCCGGGTCGCCAGGGCCTGTCCCGGCTGCCAGCGGGGAAGGGCGGCTTTCCAGCCTTCGGTCAGCGAGTTCTCCATCGCCCGCTCCAGGGCCCCGGCCGGCTCCGGGTGGGCCTGGCGATAGTCCTCGAGCATGCGCTGCCACTTTTCGTGGGCCCGGCGTCCCCGGCCGGCGGCCTGGGCGCAATGGGCCGTGACCCGCCGGGACACGTGAAACAGGGCCTTGGGGTCGAGCCCCAGGGCCTGCTTGGTCAGCACGGCCTCTTCGGGGCCCAGGGGGGAGCCGTGGGCGGCGGCTTTTCCCGCCTTGTTCGGCGAACCCCAGCCGATGGTGGTGTGGCAGACGACCAGGGTCGGGCGCTCGGTCTCGTCCCGGGCGGAGGCGAGGGCCCGCAGCAGGGCCGCCAGGTCCGTGTCCGCCCGCTCCACCTGCAAAACCTGCCAGCCGGCGGCCTCGAAACGGGCGGCCACATTTTCGCTGAAAGACAGGGAGAGCGGGCCATCGAGGGTGATGTCGTTGGCGTCGTAGACGAAGTTCAGCCGCCCCAGGCCCAGGTGTCCGGCCAGGGAGACGGCCTCCGCGGCGATGCCCTCCATCAGGTCACCGTCGGAGACCAGGGCCCAGGTGCGGTGATCGAAGACCGGAAAGCCGGGCCGGTTGAAGCGCCGGGCCAGGTGCCGCTCGGCGATGGCCATGCCCACGGCCAGGGCCGTCCCCTGGCCCAGGGGACCGGTGGTGGCCTCCACCCCGGGGGTGACCAGGCGCTCCGGATGGCCGGGGGTACGGCTGCCCCACTGCCGGAAGGCGCGCAGGTCGTCCTGCCCCAGGTCGTAGCCGTAGACATGGAGCAGCCCGTAGAGCAGCGCCGAGCCATGGCCGGGGGAGAGCACGAAACGGTCCCGGTCGGGCCATCGGGGCGCCGCGGGATCGAAGCGGAGCTGCGTTTGCCACAGGGCGTAGGCCACGGGCGCCGCGCCGAGGGGCAGCCCGGGGTGGCCCGAGCCGGCGGCCTCGACCGCGTCGATGGCCAGCCCCCGCAGGGTGTTGATCGTCAGCCAGGCTTCCTCGTAGGAGGTGCTCATCTCGTTCCCTCGCTCCGGATCGCGGATCCATCGGGTGCATATCCACCCGGGGCGCATGATATCCCCGAAGGGGGTTGCCTGAGGGCCGCCGGGCGCGGATCATTGTCGTGTGCGGCCCGGTTCGGGCCCGGTGGAGATTCCAGCGATGAGCGAACCCAAGCCCCTGTTCCGCACCTTTCACCAGGAGATCTGGGAGCAACTAGCGACCCATCTCGATGAATCCGGCGAGAAGTGGGACGGCACGAAGGTCACCGTGCAGCACGGGCCCTTCGCGGTCAGCCTCGATCTCCACGCGGAACTCGCCGGCTACGCCAGCCGCCTGGTGACCCGCCTGCGAGCCGCCTACATCAACAAGGACGGCTTCCGCTTCCGCCTCCGGCGTTCCGACTGGCTGTCCGACCTGGCGGTCATGCTGGGCACCCAGGACATCCAGCTCGGTGACGAGGCCTTCGACGAGGCTTTCGTGATTTCTGCGAACAACGAAGAAAAGGCCCGCTTCCTGCTGGCCGACCCGGCCCTCCGCCAGGCTCTGCTGGAGTCTCCCGCAGACCTGGTGGAGGTGCGGGACGACGAGGGAGACTTCGGTCCGGCCTTCCCCGAGGAGGTGGACGAACTCTATCTCCACTCTCGCCGCCGCATCACCGTCTGCTCGGAGCTGGAGCAGCTCTACGGCGTGTTCGCCGAACTGCTCAACCGGCTCTGCCACGCGGGTTCCGCCTACGAGGACGACCCGCACTTGCAGCTCTGAGCCGGTTCTCGCCGGGTGGAGCTGGCGCCCGGGGCCGGAGACGGTAGCCTTGAACCCCATGAAGAGCCTACCCCGCTACCAGCCCCGCCCCGACTCGCCCGCCGGCCGCGCCAGGCATGGCGGCCAGGAGGGTCCCAAGCCCTCCTGGCTCAAGATCCGTGTGCAGAGCGGGCCCACCTACAACCGGGTTCGTGGCCTGATGCGGCGGATGAAGCTGAACACCGTCTGCGAGGAGGCTCGTTGCCCCAACGTCTTCGAATGCTGGTCGGCGGGGACGGCCACCTTCATGATCCTGGGTGATGTCTGCACCCGGCGTTGCGGTTTCTGCGCGGTGAAAACCGGCCTGCCGCCCGCTCCGCCGGATCCCGGGGAGCCCGACCGCCTCGCCGCCTCGGTGGCGGAACTGGGCCTGCGGCACGTGGTGGTGACCTCCGTCGACCGGGACGACTTGCCCGACGGTGGCGCCGGACATTTCCGCAAGGTGATCGAGGCGATCCACCAGCGCTGCCCGAAGACGGCGGTGGAGGTGCTGACTCCCGACTTCAAGCAGGACCCCGAGGGAAGCCTCGATCTGGTGCTCGGTGCCCGGCCCGAGGTCTTTTCCCACAACATCGAGACGGTGCCCGAACTCTATCGGGTGGCCCGGCCCGGGTCGCGTTTCGAATCCTCCCTCGAGCTGTTGCGCCGGGCTTCGGCTCGCAAGGCCGACTTTGGGGGCAGGACGAAGACCGCCATGATGCTCGGGCTGGGGGAGACCGACGCGCAGGTGGAGGCGGTGCTGGCCCGGCTCGTGGAAGCCCGCGTCGACGTGCTGGCCCTCGGGCAGTACTTGCGGCCCTCGCCGGAGCAGATGGCCGTCGCGCGTTTCGTCGAACCCGCCGAATTCGAGCGCTGGCGCCGGCGGGGCCTCGAGATGGGCTTCGTCCACGTGGAGGCCGGGCCTCTCGTGCGCTCCTCCTACCACGCCCATGATCACCTCCCCGGGAGCCGGTAGCGTCCGTTTCCCGCGCCTCCCCCGCCTTCCCCGCTCAAACCGCAGCCGATCCGCAGTCTTTCCCCCCGGCGGGCCGTAACCCCGCTGACGCCGAGGGGGGGGGGCGGACGGCCCCTGGCGACGGGTTCTTCGACAATTCGTTCAACGAGAGGTGGCACGGGAGGCCTCATCGGCGGACCTTTCCGGCGGTTGCTCGGGCGCGGCGGGAGAAGGCCTTCTCACGCACTCGGACGCCGGGGAGAGAGAACGTGGGAAGCCGCCGCCATGCGCCTCGCGCGCTCGTGGTCGGGGCCGGTCTGACCGGCGCCGCCCTGGCCTGGACCGCCACCCGGGCGGGGCTGGAGGTCCACGTGGTTTCCGCCGAACGGCCCGCGAGCCAGGGCACCTCCCTGGCCCCCGGCATCGTTCACGGTCTCGGCCCCCCGGGGGGGATCCTGCGCTGGGCCGGTCTTTCCGACGCCGAACTGGAGGGCGAAGCCCGTCGCGTTCGCCAGGGCCACGAGATCCTGCGCGAAGTCTTGCTGGCGGCGCGAGCCCACTGTGGCTACCGCCGCCTGGGCCACCGCATGCTCCTGCCCCCGGGCCTCGAGCAGCGGGCGGGGGACCTGGCCGGCCGCCTTCGGCGCGCCGGTTTCGAGGTGGATGTGGAGTCGACGGAGCGGTCGGTGGTCCTCAGCAGCCGGCGGGAGGCGCTGGTCTCGCCGCGGCGACTGGTTTTCGAGCTGCTGGCCCAGGCCCGCGCGGGGGGAGCCGTGCTGCGCCAGGGGGGCGTTCGCCCCGCGCAACAGGCGGGAGACGGTGGCCAGGTGATCATCGGCGGGCGGATCGAGACCTTCGACAGGGTGTACTGGGCCACCGGGGGGCCGCCGCCGGGCGGAACGGGCGCCCAGGCGGCGTGCACGGGGCGCATGGTGCTCCGGCAGTCCTTCGCCGCCGGCGAGGCGGCCCTGGACGAGGTCCTGGTCGCCGAGGACGGTGACCTGGCCCTGGTTCCCGATCCCCAGGGGCGGTCGCGGGTGGTTCTCCTGCGTCGCGGCGTGGAGAGTCGCGATGCGGGGCTGTGCTGGCCCCAGCCTCCGGAGGCCTGGGGGCGCTGGATGGGGCCGGTGGTGCACCAGCGTCTGGCCGAGGCCTGGGCCCTCCCGATGGACCGCCTGGCCGGGGGCGCTCGCCCCCAGAACACGCTGACGGGTCTCGACGGGTGGCCGGTCTGCGCCGTCCTGGGGGCGGCCGGACAGCTCGTGGAGGGCGACTTACCCGTCCCTTCTGCTACTTAGCTGTCGATCGGGTATGCTGCGCAGCGCTTTGTGTCGCCGGAGCGGCAGCAAGCTAGAGGAGGAGTTCATGCACGTTCGTCTTCGTTTTGTCCTTTGTGTTCTGGCGGCGGCCTTGTTGTTCGCCGCGCCGTCCGCCCTGGCTTCGGGATTCGCGGTTTCCGAACAGGGGGCCAAGGCTTCCGGCCAGGCCGTGGCCTTCGTGGCCCGCGCGGACGATGCCTCGGCGGTCTGGTACAACCCCGCCGCCATCACCAAGCTGGAGGGCAACGCGGCCTCCCTGGGTTTCTCGCTGGTTTTTCTCGGGGACACGACCTTCACCTCCCGGATGGACGACGTCGACCCGGTTCTCTTTGAGGGCGGCAGGTTCGACATGATCGACAACACCGCCACGCCGGCCCACGCCTTTTTCGTCTATCACTTCGAGGACTCGCCCTGGTCGCTGGGTTTCGGTGTGACGACTCCTTTCGGCCTGGTGACCGAGTGGGGCGAGAGCTTCGACGGCCGCTTCTCGGCCCGGAAGTCGGATCTCGCGGTGCTGGTCTACAATCTCAACGCGGCGGTGGACGTGGGCGGTGGCTGGTCGCTGGCCTTCGGTCTCGACTACTACGACGCCACTCTCGAGGAGTTCTCTCGCAACATCTCTCTCGCCGAGCTCTATGAGTTCACCGAGCCGTTCGCCAACCTCAGCGGTGACGGCGATACGACGACCTGGAATGTGGCGGCCCACTTCCGCAACGATGACTGGGCCTTCGGCCTGAGCTATCGCAACGATGCCAGCATCGATATCGATGGCCGTTTCGCGGTGAGCAACGTGCCGGCGGGCGACTTGCCCTCGCCGCCATTTCCTGCCGGGGTGTCCTGGGCTTCCCAGCTCGCCACCATGCCGGCCGCGGGCGTGCTCGACCTGCCTGCGATCTGGCAGGTGGGCTTCGCCTGGCTCGGGACCGAGAACTGGGAGTTCGAGCTGGATTTCCAGATGATCTCCTGGTCCGATTTCCAGCGGCTGCCCGTCGATCTTGCCGACCGGACGTTATTGATGGATGACTTCGTCGTGCGTGAGGACTGGAAGGACACGACCACCGTCCGCCTGGGCGGCTCCTACACCTTCAACGAGCAGCACCAGCTGCGCTTCGGGATCTATACCGACGAGACCGCGGTGCCGACCCATCGCTTGCGCCCGTCGATTCCCGACTCCGATCGAGTCGGCTACACCCTGGGCTACGGATTCACCAGCGCTTCGAAAAAGTTCGGCCTCGACTTCTACTGGCTGCGTATCGAAGCGGATACCGTCTCGACGGGCCCCTCTGACTTTGACGGCGATGTGAGTGCCATGCTCGACGAGGGTGTGCTGTGGGGCACCTACGAGACCTCCATCGACCTGGTCGGCCTGACGGCCAACTGGCGTTTCGGCGACTGATCCGGCGACTGTAGCGACGACTCCGAGGGGCGGCCCGCTGGCCGCCCCTTTGCTTCGCCCGTCTGGAGATGGGGTGTTACGGGCCGGAACCGCGGACCTCGCGGGTCGTGACGCGGATCTGCCGGACACCTCGCGGGATGCGGTAGACGAAGGCCTTGGGCAGGGTGAAGAGTTGGGTGCACATCTGCCCCTTGCCCGGGTAGATCTCCTCCACCGTGACCGTGGCCTCGGCACCCGTGACGTCGACCTCCACCACCCGGGTTTTGCGGCAGCCGTTCTGCCGCGGGCGGCCGGTGACCACCAGGACCTGGTGCGTGTTGAAATCGACCTCCGGGCCACGCTTGCCGGCGCCCAGGCGGGCGAGGGCGGCCCGGTAGGTTTTCGCGTCGTCGAGGATCTCTCCCCCCGGGTCGTGATCCCACGAGCCTTGAAGGAGCAGGGCCGGCCCGTCGGGCTCGGCGGTCTGACGGGCTTCCGAGCAAGGCACCACCACGTCGGTGATCTGGGTACGGGCTCGGCGCACGACCCGGGCCACGGTCAGCAGCCAGGCGCGGGGCGGGCGGGCGGGCCCCGAACAGGGGCAGTCCGCGGCGGGGACGCGCTGCTCGAGTTCCACGGTGGCGGTGAGATTGCGGGTCGACACCGACTTGAGCACCGTGTCGTGACAGGCGTCGGGACGTGGACGGCCGACGATCCGGAGCACCGTGAGCTTGCGCATGTCCGGCCGCTGCGCGCCGAAGCCCGGGTCGAGGAGATCGATGGCCCGGTCGAAGTCTTCGGCGCGGCGGATGACGAGCACGCCCTCCCCCAGGCCGGGGGCGGACCCCTCGTAGATCAACTGCGGCTCGGGGACATCGAAAAGGCCGGCGTCGGCGGCGGGCAGGAGCAGGGTGCAGGCAACGACGCACGAGAGCAGGCGGGGCAGGGCCATGGTTTCCTCCGTGACGATTGTGCCATGTTCGGGCGGATTCGCGCCGGTGTGTCAGAATCTCCTTCCATGCTGAAGAAGTTCTTGCAGGACACCCTGGACCTGGTGCTCGACCTGCTGGCCGCCCTGGGCCTGTTGCGGGGTGGATCGACCTGGTACAAGGCGCGCCTGGCCAGGCGACTTCAAAACACCGGTCGCCGGGCCGAGAACCTGCGCCGCGCGGCGAGCACACCGCACCGCATGTGCCCGGCTTGCCGGTCCCTGGTCGCCGCCCGCGAGTCGATCTGCCCGACCTGCGGCGAGAGCCTGCGCGCGGTGCCCCGTCCGGGAGTGGGCCGCGTCCTGCGGTCGGTCGTCCCGAGCTTCGGCTCGGTGTCCACCACCCTGATGGGGCTGATCGCCGCGATCTACCTCGCGGGCGCCGTGGTCGCTCCCGCGCCGGGGTCGATGCTGGCGCCCTCGGGGGAGATGCTCAATCGCCTGGGGGCGATGCATCCCTACTGGCTGATCTACGAGGGGCAGTGGTGGCGCCTGGTCAACCCGATCTTCCTTCACGGTGGCCTGCTGCACGTGGGTTTCAACTGCTACGTGCTGTCGGCCATCGGACCGTTGATCGAGGCGGCCACCGGCCGGCGCCGCTTTCTGGTGCTTTTCGTGGGGACGGGGATCGCCTCCTTCGTCTTCTCCGCGGCCTGGGCCCTGGTGTCCCGGCACTGGAGCCTGGGGGCCTCGGGGGCGCTCTTCGGCCTGATCGGCTACGGCATCGTGGCGGGTTTTCGCGCCCGCGGGGGCTTTCTCCGGCAGGTGGCTCCACGCCTGGCCATGTGGGCCCTGATCAACTTCCTGCTCGGCCTGGGGCTCGGCTTCGTCGACAACGCCGCGCACCTCGGCGGCTTGCTGGCGGGAGCGGTGGCGGGGCTGGTGGTCGAGGGCGAGCCCTCCCGCTCACCCCTCGTCGATCGCCTGTGGACCCTGGCCGCCTGGTTCGCCGGCGTGCTGCCCGTGGTGGGCTTCGCCCTGGCCCTGCTGGTGACCGTTCCGGCCTGACCCGGCATCCATCAGCCGCTGGAGTTCCCGCCTGGCCTCGGCCCATCGGGCGGGGTCGAGCGGGCAGGTGGCCTCCTCGAGAATGTCGAAGGGCAGGCCCCGGCGGCTCAACCCGCGGGCGGCAGCGGCCACGCTCAGCTCGGCCGGCACACCGCAAAGCAGCACCCGGAGAGGAGCGATCGCCTCGAGCACCGTCCCGAGCTGGGGGTGTTCCCAGGGGTCGTATCCCGGAACCTCCACCAGCACTTCCTGGTGCTGGAAGTTCAGGCTCTCCCTGACGCCGCGGCGGGAGCGGACCCGGCGGGGAATCTCGGGGCCGTAGTGGTGGGCCGCCTGGGGGATTTCCCGCTGTCCCTCGCTGCCTTCCATCAAGGCGTGGACGGCGCTTGCCGGCGCGGGAGCGAGAGGCGGGTCGTCGGGCTGGCGGAGGATCACCGTGCGGAGGATCGGACGGCCGGTGCGCCGGGCGTCTTCCACCAGGCGGCCGAGGACCGGGGGCAGCGCTTTCGCCGCAGGTATGGCCAGCGCTCCGCCCGGCAGAAAGTCCTTCTGGGCCGAGCAGATCCAGAGCAGGTGGCGGGTCACGGGAGTTTCTCCGGGAAAACCGAACCCGTCCGGGAATTCCGCCGGTCGGGCTCCAGGCGCCAGGCAGCCGGGTTATCATACGCCTTCTATGAGCGGCGCCGCAGAAAGCTCCCTACACCCGGGCATTGCCCTGCCCCTGGCCTTGTTTCTCGTCTTCGCCAACGCGGTCTTCGTGGCCTCGGAGTTCGCTCTCGTCCAGGTGCGGCCGGGGCAGCTCGAGTCGATGGCCAAGGAGGGCTCCTCCTCGGCCCGGCGCGCCCTGCGCCTGCTCGAGCATCTCGACGAGACCCTCGCCGTCTGCCAGGTGGGCGTCACGCTGGCCAGTCTCGGCCTGGGCTGGTTGGGCGAGCCGGCGTTCGCCGCCATCTTCCACTGGATTTTCTCGCCGACGGAGGCCTGGATCGGCCCCCTTTCCCTCACCCTGAGCCTGGGGGCCTCCTTCCTGCTGATCACCGTGATGCATATCGTCTTCGGTGAACAGGTGCCGAAGTACGCCGCCATTGCCGACGCGGGCAGGCTGGCCTGTTGGACCGCCTGGCCGACCCAGATCATGGGCCTGGTCTCCCGGCCCCTGGTGGTGGGGCTCAACGGGATGGTGCAAATGACCCTGCGTCCCTTCGGCCTGGCGGGGGTCAACGACGCGGGGACCCACGGGGCGGAGGAAATCCACCAGATCCTGGCCCACTCGGTGCGCCAGGGGCGCATTCGTCGTCTCGACGCCGAGTTGATCGACAACCTGTTGCGTTTTTCCCGCCGGCGGGTGCGCGAGATCATGGTGCCCCGTTCGCGGACGGTGATGCTCGACCTGGAGGACTCGCCCGACGCCTGGCGGCGGGTGGTCGCCGAGGAGGGTTTCAGCCGCTACCCGGTGGCGGTGGGGGACCTGGACCGGGTCGTGGGTGTGGTTCATGTCAAGGATCTGCTCCCGGCTCTCTCCGAGGGGCAGGACGAAGTCGATCTGCGGCGGCTGGTCCGGGAGGTGCTGCTGGTGCCCGAGACGCTTCCCATCCAGGAGCTGCTGCGGCGCTTTCAGCGTTTTCGGGGGCACCTGGCCCTGGTGGTCGACGAGTACGGCGGCATCGCCGGCATCGTGACCCTCGAGGACGTGATCGAGGAACTGGTGGGCGAGGTGCGGGACGAATTCGACGAGGAAGAGCGGGATCCGGTCCGCCCACGTCCCGGGGGCGGCTACCTGCTCGACCCCCTGCTCCCCGTCGACCTGGCGGCGGAACTCGTGGACGACCCTCCCGAGCCTCCCGAGGGCATCACCTCGGTCGCGGGGTTGATCCACCAGGGGCTCGGGCGCCTGCCCCGGAAGGGCGATCGGGTGCCTTTCGGGGTGGCCCACCTGCTGGTGGCTTCCCAGGTCGAGGGTCCCCGGATCGTTCAGGTCGAACTGGTGCCCGAGGCTCTCGCCGGCGAGGCCGCGACCGAGAACTGACACCGATTCCGCCCGGGAGCCTCGGGGAATCCGTCGCCGAAGGCCGCGTGTCTTCCCGCCCCCGGGGTGTTCAGTTTCGATACACCTTCTGACGCTTCGGTAGTGCCGCTGACGAAAGGGCCGGCGCCGCGATCGGTGGGGCTCGCCGGGGCCGGATTTTCCCGCCGGGAGAGCCGTCAAAGGGCTTGCTCCCCGCGGCTCGGGATCCATATTGACCCGGGGGAGCCCTAGTTAGAGGAGACGCGGAAGTGCGAGTCCTGTCGATCCTTCTGGCCATCGTCGCGGTGGCCATCGTTCCGCTGGCCGCCCTCGGCGGTCAGTCACCCGTCGAAGAGAACAAGAAGCCGCTCTTCGATACCTCGATGTTCCGGCCGATCGTGGCGTTTCACGAGATCTCGCCGGTCGTCGACGCGGAGTTCATCACCCTCACCGGGGTGGTCTTCTCCCGTGCTCCCATCGACCGGGTCACCGTCGGCGAGCGGGTGGCCATGATTCGGCCCGCCGAGCCGAAGGACCTGGTCAAGCTGCAGAAGGTCCCGCCGGGCGCCTCCGACGCGCCTTTCCGCACCTATTTCGAGGTGCCGGACGCGGGCCTGCCGCGGCTGGGAGCCAACGACCTGGACGTCCGGGCGTTGAGTGCCGACGGTCGGTTGTCGGACCTGCATCGAATCACGATCATCAAGACGGTTTCCCGGGCCGCCGCCGAGTAGCGCCCGGCAAGCCAGGCAGAGCTGCGTCGGAATCACCGGGAATTCACTCACCAGGGAAGGGGTGATGCAATGGATCGTTCTTACAAGCAGAAGGGGAGCGCGCGGACTGTATTCATTCTCGCGGTCATGCTCAGCGCCCTGACCCTGCTGGGCATAGCCTTCATTCGCGGCGAAAACATGATCGACCTGCTGGCGCGGGTCCTGACCCAGTACGTGGTGCCGGTCAACGCGGTGATCATGTTTTCTTTCGCCGTGCTGCTTTCGTTGACCTTGGGCGTGTTCGTCCACTACTACCTCTTCGAGCTGCGGGATGCGTTCATGTACGACGCCGAGGCGGCGCGCAAGATGTCCCAGGCGATCCATGCCCCCGGCAAGAGCGCCGACGAGCGGATGGCCGAGGTGCGTGGATTGCTGGACAAGGACACGACCCTGTTCGGACAGGTCTTCCGCCGTTTTCTCCATGAAAACGGTTTCGCCGCCCCGCGCCCGGGAAAGGTGTGGCAGGCCCTCCAGGACGAGGAGTTCGAGCGGGTCAAGCGGAACATGATGTACTTTTCGCTGGCCTCGGTACTCTCTCCCGCGATGGGCTTTCTCGGTACGGCGGTGGGCATGGTCGCTGCGTTCTACGAGATCTCGATTCAGGACACGGTGACGCCGGCGGATCTCGCCATGTCGATCCAGATCGCGTTGATCACCACGGTGATCGGCCTGACGATCAAGACCATCGCCATGTTGCTGAAGACGGCCGTGGTGCACAGCATCGGCCGTCGGGAAGATCAGCTCACCGTGGCCTATCAGCGCCTGATCGAGCGCTGAGGAGGCTGCCGTGAGAGGCTCGAGCCGGTACAGTTTCGACCTTGAGGACGGTTTCGAGGGGGCGGTCGACGTCGTCTTCCTGCTGATCATTTTCTTCCTCGTGGCGTCCTCCTTCGACAAGACCGTACGGGAGAAGCTCGCCCTGCCCACCCGCGATCCGGACAAGGCTGTGGCCACCAGCCCCCAGACCCGGGAGCGACTCGACATCACCATCTACCATGACTCCCGAATCGCCCTCGATCACAAGGAGATCGACGTCGGTGACCCGAACTCGGTGGAAGCCTACCGGCTGGTAGGGGATGCCATCGAGGGCTGGCTGGCCGAGCACAAACCCGGCCTGCCGCTCGAGAAGGCGCTCGAGGGAGTGGACGTTTTCGTCACCACCGACAAAGAGTCCTATGCGGGAGCGACGCTCAATGTGATCATGGCCTGCCTCGACCGGGGGGTGACGCCCCAGGTCATCTTCGAGGAAGCGAGAGTGGCCAGCCGATGACACCGCGAGCGCAGCTTTCCCGGGACCGTTTCTACCGCTACATGAGCATCTGCCTGGCGGTGGTGACGGCCCTGCTGCTGATTCCGCCGGACTGGGTCCAGTTGCGCCGCCATCCGGAAAAGCCCGCCGAGCCCCAGCCGCGGCCGGTGACCATCGTACGTTTGCCGCCCGAGACCCTTCCTCCCCCCCCGCCCCTGCCGCCGAGGCCCAAGCCCAAGCCCAAGCCGCAGCCGCGCCAGGAGGAACCACCGCCGAAGGTGCAGGAAATCGTCGAACTCGAGCCCCAGCTCGAGGTGCCCGAGATCGAGATTCCCAAGCCGCGCGAGGTGGAAAAGCGTCTCGAACTCCAGGCCCAGCAGACCCGGGAGGTCTTCAATCGGCAGCTCGAGACGCCGGCCATCGAAACTCCGCGGGAGAAGGTCGACGCGCCTCGTCCCACGAAGGTGGTCGTGGATACCCGGCCGGTGGAACTCAAGCCGTTGGACCAGCAGGTGGAAGTGACCGTCCCCCAGGCGGTGCCGCGGCAGGCGCGGGCGGCGGAGATCCAGGTGGCCGCGGCGACCCGGGAATCGTTCCACGACACGCTGGCTCCGGACGTCGAGGTCGTCACGCCCCGGCCTTCGGCTCGCGCGAGCGACCGGCCTTCGCTGCAGCCGGTTTCCCAGCAGTTGCGGACCGGTCTGGCGGTGACCCAGGCGGCGGATGCGCCCGCCGTGGACGTACCCCGGGGCAATACTGCGCGGCCCTCGCGGTCGGCCCCCGTGGCGATTTCCGGCGCGGTGACGGGGACCCGCGTGGTCTATGACGCCAACCCGGGCCATGCTCCCGAGGTGGCCGTGGCCAGCCCCAAAAAGGCCAGCCGCCGGGGCGCTGCGCCACAGCTCGCGGCGACCAGCGGCGGGACACCGGGGCTCAAGTATTCGGCGGCTCCGGCCGATGTGGCAGTTGGGGCGAACACCGGCCCCCGGGAGCGCTCGGCTGCGGCAGGAAAGCTCGAGGCGGTCCGCTCGGCGCTGGCCCGGAAGTACGGGCTGCCGCTGGTGTCGGTCAACAGCCTCGGGCAGCGTTCCACGGAGGCGGCGCGGTGGAACATGCTCCTGCCCCAGATCAGTGACCTGCTGCGGCAGGGAAGGGGCAAGGGTGACTGGCAAGGTGGTCCGGGAGGGAAGGTGGTTTCGGTGACTCGCGATGGTAATGCCTTCATCATTCGTTACCGCGACGGCATCGTCCACGTTCTCGTCCCCACGGAAGACGGGCTGGCGAACATCTTTGTCGCCCGGACAAAGGGTTCCCGGGAAGTGGTTTCGAAGGTTCAGGAAGCGGAACAGGCGTTGCCCGCCCTGACCCAATACCTCCGAGGTGCATCGTGATAGTCAGAACAAACCGTCGACCTCTTCTCGCGGCCGCTCTCTCGCTGCTGCTGGTGGGTCTCCTGTTCTCCGGTCCCCTGCTGGCCCAGGAGAGCGTGGTGGCGAATCTCGAATCGATTCGCACTGCCGCCGTGGCGGCCTACAACGCCCGCGACTGGCAGGCGGCCGCGGACGCCGCGGACAACTATTTTTCGACTCTCGACGGGGCCGGTCTGCCCCGTGCGGGCGCGGATTTCGCCCTGGTTTCCTTCATCGGCGGTCATTCGCGCTTCGAGTTGTGGAAGGCCGATCCCGACAGCTTCAAGTACGACTTCGATCGGGATGTGCTCGGGGCCATGCTCAGCTCCCTCCGCATTTTGCAGGACGACCCCTTCTTCAAGCACAACGTGCTGGGGACGGCCTACTACGAGAAGCTCAAACATGAGCAGTTCCGCAACCTGGAACTGGAGAACGCGGCCAACTGGCACATGTACAAGGCCCTGCTGGCCCGCGCCGAGGAACTGGCCGACAAGGATCGCGACAGCGAGGAATACACGGCTTTCGCCAAGTACGTCCTGCTCTATATCAATCGCGCCTTCGAAATGGCTCGTCACTCGGAAGTGCCCGATATCTACCTCGTCCGCGTACGGGAGGCCTGTCGACTCGGTTTCGGCACCAAGTACGACGACCGTTTCGCCCAGCTCTACCAGGTGGTGGGCTTCGACGAGGGCAACGTGCGGGCCGGTGTGTTGTGGCAGATCGGCCTCGACCTGATGAACAGTGACGGCTCGGATCCGAAGGAGGTGATGGAGGTCTTTGCCGAGGCCGCCCAGGCGACGCGGGGCTATCCGCAGCGGGCGGAGATCTACCGGCAAATGGCGGACTACGCCAGTCGCCAGGACGGCCACGCCTTCAAGCTCAAGGCGGTGGAGTACGGGCGCCTGGCCTTCAAGCTCGATCCTAGAAACCCGGACATCCAGGTGCAGTACGGCACCAGTTTGCACGTGATCTCCTACGCCCACTACAACCAGGGGCGCTACGAGGACGCGCTGAAGACCGCATCCGAGGCGACCTCGTTCGAGTGGGACGGGGACGAGGTGGCCTACTTCGACCTGAGCCGGGCGCAGGCCAACTTCGGTGACAAGATCCAGGCCCTGATCCATGCGGAGAAGGCCTACGACAAGGCCCGCAAGAAGTACACCGGAGCCGAACTCCAGCCCTTCCGTCAGAACTACGCCAACATCCTTCGCCAGTTCGGCCTGAGTCAGAAGGCCAAGGACATCGAAGCGGAAGGCCAGGGGAGCTGAAATGAAGAAGATCGAGACGACCCTTCGCGCCCTGTTGCCCCTCGTCCTCGTGCTGGTGCCGCTCGCCCCGGTGCTGGCCGAGACCTCCCCCGAGCGGGAGCTGGAGCAGATTCAGAACATCTACCGCGCCATCACTTCCTATCACACCCTCCTGCAAGGTGAGGGCGTGACCAAGGAAATGGTGGATGCCGCGCTCTACGACGTGGAGCACTACGTCGAAGAGATCGACGGCCGCTACGCGACGGACAAACTCTTCGTCGAAGATCGCCGCATTCTCGGAGAGATCACCAAGACCGTGGCCAAGGCGCACTTCCAGGCCGCGCTGCTGCATGCCCGGGGCGTCGACCTGGAAGGTTCCATCGTGCAGTACGAGAAGGTCCTCGATCTGCTGGGCTATGATCCGGCGGACTGGGACGTGGACATCGAGCGTTCCGGCCGTCCGGGCCTGCTCTCCGGTGTCAGCGAGGTGGTTTTCCAGATGGCCAGCCCGCGGGAGGCCGTGGAGGATCTCAAGCATTTCTGGTCGGCCGGTGTGGTGACCCGTTTCCGGGTTCGGGAGTTCAGCCCCGGCCAGCTCGAGGGCATGACCCTCGAGCGCATCGGGGGCCGCAACGATGCCTTCTCCCAGGCCTCCTTCGAACTGGCCCAGGAACGGTTCGCCGAGCGGGTCAAGGCGGGTCTCGAGGAGTTTCGCGTGGTCTTGCCGCCGGGACGTTACCGGGCGACGGCCAAGGGTACGGGCGTCGAGCCGCTGGAGTTCTACCTGCGGCAGGGCGGCGTTCCCGACCCCATCGTGCTCAACCCCAATACCTTCTCCTTCGCTTTCGCCAACGAGGAGGGGCCCTGCACGCCGGAACTCTATCTCAACGGTTTGCCGGTCAAGAACCTGGTGGGGTTGCAGTATGGAACCTACAAGGTGAAGGTGCCGCCGAGCTGTGACCGCCGGTTGCCCGACAAGATCACCGTCGAGCAGAAGGCCGAGGTCACCCTGCGTACCGAGCCCGAGCGCCTGGACTACGTCAAGGAGGGGCAGCCCATCTTCCTCTTCATCACCACGCCTCCGGAGAGCACCTACACCCTGCGCTTCTGAAGGGCCGAGTCAACCGGGTTCCCGGCGCGGCGCGCGGTCCTCGGGGACGGCGCGCCGCTTGCCGTTTTCGGGTCGGAGCCGGGTTTTCTGTACGGTTTCACGCGCAAGGACCCGGTGCCGGGCCACCCTGTCGAGGGTCCATCTGTCGGGGGGGAAGCCTGTCCGTCGAGCGCGGGGCGCGACTCGGAACCGGCGGGGGCGGGGTTCCCGGCAGGCAGTAGACGAAAACGAGCCCGGTGCTATCCTCGCCCCATGAGCGGTCTCGATATCGGCATGGCGGTGATTCTCGCGGTTTGTTCGGTCTACGGGCTGTGGAAAGGCTTTGTGAGGATCGCCATCGGCATGGCGGGACTCGGGGTCTCTTTGGCCCTGGCCCTGCGACTGGCGGCTCGCGGACCCCAGTGGTTCGCGGGGGTCTTCGCCTCCGGCCAGATCGCACGGGTCGTGGCCTTCGTCCTGGTGCTGGTGTGCGGTTTGCTGCTGACGGGGCTGGCGGCCTGGTTGGCTCGCAAACTGGTGGCCTCGGCCGAGCTGGGCTGGGTCGATCGGCTGGTGGGGGCCACAGTGGGCCTGGCGGGGGGCTGCCTGGGCATCTGCGGTCTGCTGGTGGGACTGACGGCCTTCCTGCCGCCGGGTTCGGCGGTGCTGGGAGAGTCGGTGCTTCTGCCCTATGCCATCACCGTCAGCGACCTGGCGGCGCGAATCCTGCCGCCGGACGTGGCCCGGCTCTACTACGAGCGTCGCCGCGCTCTCGAGGAGCGGCGGCGGGAGGTGCTGCCCCCGGCGTCGATGGAAAGCCGCCGGCGTGGCGGGCGGGAGCGACATCCGTCGTGACGCGAGCAGTGGGTCTGCCGTGGGTGTTGGGCCTGTTGACGCTGGTCGCGATCCTGCCGCCGGGCCCTTACGGCCGTGCTGCAAGCGAGCGTGGACAGGACCTGGCCCGGGTCATGAGCGAGGTGGAAAAGGTCCGGGGTCTGCCTTTCTTGCGCCAGGTTCCCGTGGAGACTCCCGCGGGCGACGAGGGGCGGGCGCTGCTGGCCCGGCTGGTCGCCCGCGAGCTTCCCGATGACGTGGCGCGGAGCCAGGCGCGCATTCTCGAAGGTCTGCAACTCCTCCCAGGCGGCTACGACCTGCGCGGCGAGCTGGAAAAGATCCTGCGCCGGCAGGCCCTGGGCCTCTACGACGGGGAGCGGGGTGTGATGGTGATCTTCGGCGGTCACGTCGCGACGGGCGGCCCCCACCCGCGCACCGTATGGATCCACGAATACGATCACGCGCTGATCGATCAGCACTTCGGCTTCGAACGGCGCCGAGCGGCCTTCGACCGTCCCGGCCGGGAAGACCGGCAACTCGCGTGGTTGGCCCTGGCCGAGGGAGACGCGGTGCTGACCATGCTCCTGGCCACGGCCGCGAGCGGCGATCCCGACGTGGAGAGCTTCCTGCGGGGCCTGGACGAGCCGACCGCCGGGGGAGCTTCCGCGCTGGATCGGGCCCCGGCGTGGGTCCGCACGCTGTTGCTCGAGCCCTACCGTCTCGGCACCCGGCTGGTGGCCGGGGCCTGGAGGCGGGGCGGCTGGGAGGCGGTCAACGCCTTGTGGCGCGAGCCTCCCCTGTCCACCGAGCAGTTGCTTCACGCCGATCGCCGCGGAGAGCTTCCCGGCGAGCCTGCCATGCCGCCCCCGCCCGACGGCTGGCGACGGGCCGGGGTCCTGCAACTCGGCGAGTTGGGTATCGGCGCGTGGCTCGGTACCCGCCTGGACCGTGCTTGGGCCACGAGAGCCGCGGCGGGCTGGGACGGCGACCGGGTCGAACTGCTCGAAGCGGTGGCCGGGGGACGGCCCGGGGGGGAGGCTCCCCGCCAACGACTGCGCGTTCTGACGGCTTGGGACAGCGGCCGGGATGTCGCCGAATTCGTCGACGCGGTCGTGGATTGGCTCGACCAGGCCCAGGAGACCGTCGCCCGGTGGACCCTGCGGCAAAGTGGGCGCAACGTGGAGATCGATATCGACCTGCGGGCCTCCCCGGCCGGCGGCGTGGAAGTCCTCGACGACGATCCCTGGTCCGGTGTCGCATTCACCGGCCCCCCCGGCGGAGGTTGATGGTGGGCGGCGGGACGCTTGCCGGCATCGAAGTGCTCTGCGAGCAACGTGCCCACCTGGTGGCCGGCTCGCGCGTCGCCTTGCTCTGTCACGCCGCGTCGGTGGACAGCAGGCTGCGCCACGCGGCCGAAGTGCTGAACGCGGCCGGGGCTCGGGTGATGCGTGAGTTCGCCCCCGAGCACGGCGTGGCCGCCGGCCTGCAGGACATGGAGGCCGTGGACGAGACCCTCGACCCCCTGACCGGCATTCCGGTGATCAGCCTCTACGGTGAGGACGAGGCTTCCCTGACTCCTTCCATCGCGTCCCTCGACGGCGTGGACGCGGTGGTCGTCGACCTGATGGACGTGGGGGCGCGCTACTACACTTTCGTGGCCACGGCGGTGCGTCTGCTCGAGGTCGCGGCCCGGGCCGGGGTCCGGGTCCTCGTCGCCGATCGCCCCAATCCGATCGACGGGGTCACTGTCGAGGGCAACCGGGTCGACCCGCGTTACCGCTCCTTCGTCTCGGAACTCGACGTGCCCAACCGCCATGGCATGACCCTGGGCGAACTCTGCCGCTGGGCCCGGCGGCAGCGCGGCATCGACGTGGAACTGGATGTCGTCCCCGTCCGGGGTTGGCGACGTGAGCAGTACTGGGACGCTTCGGGACTGCCCTGGGTCCAGCCCTCTCCCAACATGCCGACCCTGGACACCGCCCTGGTCTATCCCGGCGCCTGCCTGGTGGAGGCCACCAATCTCTCCGAGGGGCGGGGCACCACCCGCCCCTTCGAATGGATCGGCGCTCCCTTCCTCGAGGGGCGGACCCTGGCCCGGCATCTGGCCGCCCGGAACCTGCCCGGTGTGGTGTTCCGGCCGATCAGCTTCGTGCCGGCCTTTCACAAGCATGCCGGGCGGGCTTGCGGGGGCGTGCAGATCCATGTCACCGACCGCCGGGCCTTCCGTCCCCTGCGCACCGGGCTCGAAATCCTGGCGGCCTGCCGCTCCCTCGGGGGTGACGCTTTCGCGTGGCGTGAGGAGCCCTACGAATTCGTCTCGGACCGTCCGGCCCTCGATTTGCTGGGGGGTGGCCCCCAGTGGCGCCAAGCCCTCGAGGCAGGCGCCGACCCCGCGGAGATGGAGGCCGCATGGCAGGCCGAGCAGGCGGAGTTCCTCGAAAGGCGCCGGCCGGCCCTGCTTTACTAGTGGCAGCGAAAAGTAGGCGAAAGCCCTGTTCGATATCCTTGAACAGGCTCCGAATTGTTCCGCCTGGGTACCGGGAGCACCGGTTTTTCAGGGGCATGACGAAAGCATGACAATCGGCGGGCACACTCGTCTTCCCACCGGGATCGACGCTGATGGGGACCGGCTGCGGCGATGAAGGCGCCGCGCCAGGAGGAAGCGACAATGGGTGCCAGGATTCTCGGTATTGCCTCGGCGGTTCCTTCGAAGGTGGTGACCAACCACGATCTGGAGCGTCTTGTAGACACCTCCGACGAGTGGATCACGACTCGGACGGGTATCAGGGAGCGCCGTCACCTGGAGCCGGGTGAAGATTGCAGCGACATGGTGGCCCGGGCCGCGAGCCGGGCCATCGAGCGGGCGGGGCTGACGCCCGCCGATATCGATGTGATGATCGTCGGCACCGCCACGCCGGACACGGTCTTCCCTTCCACCGCCTGCTGGGCCCAGCCCAAGGTCGGCCTGGGGACGATTCCCGTGCTCGACATCTCCGCCGCCTGCTCGGGCTTTCTCTACGGCTACCAGTTGGCCGACTCACTGATCACCTCGGGTCGGGCGCGCCATGTCCTGGTGGTCGGCGCCGAGGCCCTGAGCCGGGTGATGAACTGGAGCGACCGCACCACCTGTGTCCTCTTCGGCGACGGTGCCGGTGCCGCGGTGATCGGTCCCGGCGAACACGAGAAGGACGGCCTGCTGGCCTCGAGCTGGGGGGCCGACGGACGCCTGGCGTCGTTGCTCTGGCAGCCTGCGGGAGGCACCCGCCATCCCGCCACGGAGGCCACCGTCGCCGAGCGGATGCACACGGTGCACATGGCGGGCAACGAGGTCTTCAAGCACGCGGTGCGGGCGATGAAGCAGGCCGTGGGCGAGGTGCTCGAGCAGGCGGGGTTGACCAACGGCGAGATCGATCTCTTCGTGCCCCACCAGGCCAACGTGCGGATCATCAAGGCCACCGCGGATCGAGCGCGGGTGCCGATGGAAAAGACCTACCTGGTGATCCACAAGTACGGCAACGTCTCCGCGGCGTCGATTCCCATGGCCCTGGCGGATGCCGCCGGAGAAGGCCGTCTCAAGCGCGGCGACCTGGTGCTCAGCGCCTCCTTCGGCGCAGGTTTCACCTGGGCCGCGGCGCTCTATCGCTGGTAAACCTTGCCGGGGCGGCTGCGCCGGTTTGGAAGGGGTCGACCTCTGTCGAATCCTTTCCGGGACTTTTCGCGCCTGTTCCCGGCTCCCGCCGAGCCTTGCCTGGTCTTCAAAGCGCAGTAGGTTCAGCCACAGGCAAGTAGGGTCACCCATCACGAGTGGGTCCGTCCAACGTAAGGAGGATCAGATGTACGTCACCACTCGGCGCCGCTCGGGGCGCAAAGGGTTGGGGTTGCTGGCCTTGGGGGGGGCGGTATTGGTTCCTGTCGCCGGGCTTCTGCTCGCCGCCATGTCCGCCGACCAGCCGGCGGCGCCGGCTATTCTTGGCGGTGGTGGGACGATGATCGGGATCTTCCTCGGACGCTGGGGGCTGCGGGAAATGCAGGCGAGCCGTCGGATTCGCGTCCGCTGAAGAGATCTGGAACCAGGAAGTAGAGAGGGGCACCCCGCGGGGTGCCCCTTTTCCGTGCCGTCGGTCGAACGCCGGCGGCGGTTCAGCTCCGCGCCTTGCGACCGGCTTCGAAGCCCGCGGTGATCGCCTTGCGGTTGAGGTCGATCAGCGCCTTGCGCTTGATCAGGGTGTCGAGCGCGGCCAGGCAGGTCTCCAGGTTCAGGGCGCCGGTATAGCCGGCAAACGCACCGAGCATCACCATGTTCGCGGCACGAGCGTTGCCCAGCTCTTCGGCCATCTCCGTCGCGCGCACCCGCACCACGTCCACGTCCTTGCGGGAAGGCTCGCCGGGAACCATCGAGTCGTTGAGGAGCAGCACCGCTCCGGGCTCCAGTTCGCCCTCGAACTTTTCCATCGAAGGTTGGTTCATGGCCACCAGCACCGTGGGACGGGAAACCAGGGGCGAGCCGATTTCCTCTTCGCTGATGTTGACATGGCAGTGGGCGGTGCCGCCGCGCATCTCGGGGCCGTAGGAGGGAAGCCAGGCCACCTTGCGGCCTTCCATCATGCCGCACTGGGCGAGGCCCAGCCCCAGCAGCAGGACGCCCTGGCCGCCGAAACCCGCCACCTTGATGCGGGGATTGGCGTAGGCCGGGTCGGGAGTCGCCGCCGGCATCAGCCTGGTGTCCGCGGCGATGCCGAGCACCTCGTGCAACTTTTCCGCGGGAGGGGGCTCCGGCGTGACGTATTCCAGTCGTTCCTGGTCGGTCTTGTCGACGAAGATCTCGAGGGGGAACTGGGGCATCAACTTGTCTTCGATCCACTGCTGGGCGTCGACGGGGGTCATGCCCCAGCCGGTGGGGCAGGCCGAGAGCACTTCCACGAAGCAGAAGCCCTTTCCCTCCACCTGCATCTCCATGGCCTTGCGCACGAGCTTGCGGGTGCGCTTCATCTCCTTGGGGGAGGCCAGCGACCCGCGGGCGACGAAGATCGGTGCCTCGAGTTGAGCGACCAACTCGCACATCCGCATCGGGTTGCCGGCCAGGCGGGGGTCCCGGCCCAGGGGAGTCGTGGTGGTGCGCATGCCGGGAAGAGTGGTGGGGGCCATCTGGCCGCCGGTCATCCCGTAGATCGCGTTGTTGACGAAGAAGACCACCATCTTCTCGCCCCGATTGGCGGCCTGGAGAATTTCGTTGAGCCCGATCGCCGCCAGGTCGCCATCGCCCTGGTAGGAGATGACGATGGAGTGGGGGCGCGAACGCTGCACGCCCGTGCCCACCGCCGGCGCCCGTCCGTGGGCTGCCTGCACATTGCCCACGTCGAAGTAGTAGTAGGCGAAGACCGAGCAGCCCACCGGGCTGATCAGCACCGTGCGGTCACGGATGCCCAGGTCGTCGATCGCCTCGGCCATCATCTTGTGCAATTCGCCATGACCGCAGCCGGGGCAATAGTGGGTGACTTCCTGGTTGCCCGACTTGCGCTGGAAGGTGTCGTAGAAGCTATCGGCCCGCTGGAGAAAGGGCTTGTAGACCGGCGCGCTGCTCATGCTATTTCCCTCCTTCGGCCGCGTAGCGCCGGATCACGTCGAGGCACTCTTCGGCGGAGGGAACGTTGCCGCCCATCCGTCCGTAGAAGTGGACCGGAACGTTGTCGTGAACCGACAGGCGCACGTCCTCGACCATCTGGCCGTTGCTCAACTCGAAGGTGATGATGCGATCGACCCTTCCCGCCAGGTTTTCGAGGTGCGCCTTGGGGAAGGGCCAGAGGCTGATCGGCCGCACCAGGCCCACTTTCAGGCCTTCTTCCCGCGCCGCCCGCACCGCCGAGCGCAGCACCCGGGACATGATGCCGTAGCCCACCACCAGGATCGTCGCGTCGTCCACCAGGAAGTCTTCGACCCTCACCTCGGCGGCTTCGATCTCCTTGTACTTGCGCTGCAGTTTGCGGTTGTGCTCTTCGAGCTGGTCATGCTCGAGGAAGATGGACGAAACCAGGTTCTCCCGGGTCTCGGCGTCGGCCCGCACCGCCCACTCTTTTTCCGGCAGGGCGGGTACCGGGTCGGGGAAGGAAACCGGCTCCATCATCTGGCCGGTGAAGCCGTCCGCCATCAGGTAGACCGGCGTGCGATAGCGATCGGCGACCTCGAAGGCGTGCATGGTCAGATCGCACATTTCCTGGCCCGTGGCCGGTGCGAAGACCGGGTTGCGGTAGTTGCCGTGACCGCCGATGCGCACGATCTGGTTGTAGTCGCTCTGCTCGGGGCCGATATTGCCCAGTCCCGGTCCGCCGCGGACGATGCTGACGATGACCGCGGGCAGCTCCGCACCGGCGAGGTAGGAGATGCCCTCCTGCATCAGGCTGATGCCCGGCCCCGACGAGGCGGTCATGGTGCGGACTCCGGTGCTGGCGGCGCCATAGACCATGTTGATCGAAGCCGTTTCGGACTCCGCCTGGATGAAGGTGCCGCCGGCGGCAGGGAAGTCCCGGGCCGCGGCCTCGGCGATTTCGCTGGCCGGCGTGATGGGATAGCCGAAGAAGGTTTTGCAGCCGGCCAGGATCGCACCCTTGATGATGGCCTCGTTCCCCTTGATCAGAAGGGGCGGCCGCCTAAGGCTCACAGACATGTTTCACCTCTCGTGTTCAGGCCGATTTCTCGAGACGGAAGACGGTGATCGCTCCGGGCTCCGGGCAGGCGTAGAAACAAAAGCCGCAGCCGGTACAGCCGGAGCCGGTGTAGGCCACCGGGAAATAGCCCTGTTTGTTGAGGGTTTTGGTGCGAACGAGAACATGGACCGGACAAACCGCGGTGCAGAGCAGACAGCCTTTGCACTCGTCGGTACCGATCTCCACCCGACCCCGGTCTGGACGCGTCGCCATGGTGCGCTCCTGTGGAAAAACTGGTGCCGAAGCTGGAAAGGGAGTAGGAACTAACGTGTTAGTCATTAATATCTTAAGCTCATCCTCCGGCTACGTCAAAAAGCGTCCGCCTGGGAGTCTAACAGAAGCATCTAAGTCGTTATGGAGCAATCCGTTATAGGTTTTCCGGGCCCGGGGTCGGGCCTCTCCGGGAGAGGTGGGGCGATGGTTTGACGAAGGCCGGCGGAGTCACCATATTGCCCGTATCGGGCTTCTCCGCCGGCCGGAGGCTCACCGGGAAGGTCGTCCCCATGTCGTCACGGTCCAGCACCCGGAGTCGAACCGCCGAATCCACCGGCTCGGGGGCTCCCTTGCGCTGGAGCCTGGATTTGCACCAGGGCTGGAGCGCCATCGACGACCTTCAGGACGAGTGGAACTGGCTGCTCGGCGCGCAGCGCTGGCCTCTGCCCGGTTCAGGCCCCGCCGGCGCCCGGATCCTCGGCCAGGTTCGGCCCTCGGGACCCGTGCCCCTGATCGCCGCCCTGCGACTGAACTCCCGCATCGAGGGCATCATCGCCCTCGAGACCTACCGCTGGATGGGGGGGCTGGTGGCCCGCTTCCTCGGCCAGGGGCTCTTCTATCGTCATCAACCCCTGCTCTCGGTGGAAGGCCGGAGGGTGGGGGCCGCCGACCTGCTGCGGGCGCTCTCCCGGCGGCTGGGCAAGGCGGTCGTTTTCCACCTCGAAGGTATCGGTCCGTCGGGTCCCGCCATCGAGTGGCTGCGCGAGGGGCTGCGTGGGGTACCGGGCTGGACCGAGTTCCGCGTCGCCCGCCGGGAAACCGAACTCGATCTGCGCGGTGGCTGGGAGCGAGTGCTCTCGTCGATCCCCCAGACCCTGCGGCGGGCGGCGGCGGCGCCGGGGGGAGGCTCGTGGCGGTTCCACATCGAGTCACCTGCCCGGGTGGGACGCCTGGCGGAGTTGCGGGAGCGGATGGACTCCACCCTGCCGGAGACCAGTGACCGCTGGCGGGTGATGGCGGGGATCTTCGACGCGGCTCCCGAGGAGGCTCGGCGGCTGGCGGTCCTCGCATGCGACGGCCGGCCGGTGGCGGCGTGCGCCCTTTGGGTCATGCGGCGCCGAGCGATCGAGATCGCCGTGATGAAGGACCCCGCACTCCCGGCGGCCCGGCTGGTCGCCGCCCTGCGGCTCGGTGTGATCGAGTCGCTGGCCCGCCAGGGTGAGACCGAGTCCATGTTGCTGGTTCCCGCGGCTCCGGGAGCGGGTTGCGGGGTGGGGCTCCTGGTACGGCATCAGCGCGCGCTGATCGGGGCCCCCTACCCGGGCCTGGCGCGGATCGGGGCCCGGATCCTGGCCTGGGCCGCGACCCGCGAAGGCGGGACATCCTGGCTGCCCGCGGGTTTGCGGGGCCCCGCAGGCACAATCGGCAGCCTCGGGGGGGCGGAGCAGGGTAGACTCTTGCCTCCATCAGAGCGAGGCCAGGGTCGTGAGCACAACCACCCGCATAGAGATCGGCATCAGGCCGGGGCAGGTCGATAGCCGCGGCGTCTCCGTCGCCCACCGAATCCGCACCCTGCTGGGGATTCCCGTCGGAGAGGTGCGCACGCGAGACGTCTATCACATTCAGCCGGCCCTCTCCGCCCGGCAGGCCGAGCAGGTAGCCCGGGCCTTCGCCGGGCCTGTTCTGCGGCGGGGGGCGGTCGGTCGGCTCGAGGGACGGGACTTCGACATGGTGGTGGCGGTGGGTTTCCGCCCCGGCGTGACCGATCCCGTCGCCCACTCGGCCAGGGTCGCGATCGAGGATCTCCTGGGCCTGTCACCGGGCCGGTGCGAGGCCGTGTTCACCTCCCGGCTCTACCTGCTTGCCGGAGTCGACCGCGCCCAGGCCGAGCGTATCGCCCGGGAACTCCTGGCCAATGAAGTGATCGAGAGGATCACCATCCAGAGTCGGGAAGAGTGGGAGGCCTCCGAGCCGGACCTGGAGGTGCCCCGGGTGCGGGAGAGCCGGGTTCCCGAGACGCGGACGATCTCCCTCGAAGTGGAGGACGCTGCACTCGATCGCCTGAGTCGCGAGATGCTCCTGGCCTTGAGCACCGACGAGATGCGGGTGATTCGGGACTTCTTTCGCCGGGCCGGCGAGGATCCCGGCCGCCGGGCGGCGGGGCTCGGCGCGGAGCCCACGGATGCCGAGCTGGAATGCCTGGCCCAGACCTGGTCGGAGCACTGCAAGCACAAGATCATGAGCGCCACCATCCGCTATCGCGGTCCGGGTGAGGAGGAGGAGATCATCGATTCCCTCTTCGGCACCTACATCAAGGGCGCCACGCGTGCCGTGGACGCGGCGATCCGGCAGCGGGAAGGGCGGAGTTGGCTGGTCTCGGTCTTCCACGACAACGCGGGCGTGATCGCGGCCACGGACCGGCATCACCTGGTCTACAAGGTGGAGACCCACAACAGTCCCTCGGCGCTCGATCCCTACGGTGGGGCGATCACCGGCATCGTCGGTGTCAACCGGGATCCCTTCGGGACGGGCCTGGGCGCCGAGTTGCTGGCCAACGTCTGGGGCTACTGCTTTGCCGACCCCGACTGGGAAGGGGATCTGCCGGCGGGCCTGCTCCATCCCCGTCGCATCCGGGAAGGCGTCCACCGCGGTGTGATCGATGGGGGTAACCAGTCGGGCATCCCCTATGGTCGGGGTTTCGAGTTCTTCGACCCGCGCTTCCTGGGCAAGCCCCTGGTCTACTGCGGGACCGTGGGCCGCATGCCGGTGCAGGTCGCCGGTCGACCGGCTCACGAGAAGGCGGCCCGGCCGGGAGATCGCATCGTGATGGTCGGCGGACGTATCGGTAAGGACGGGATCCACGGCGCGACGTTCTCCAGTGCGGAGCTGACCGAGGAGAGTCCGGTCCAGGCGGTGCAAATCGGGGATCCGATCACCGAGAAGATGATGTTCGACTTCCTGGTCGAGGCTCGGGACCTGGGGCTGTACTCCGCGATCACCGACAACGGCGCCGGCGGCCTTTCCTCCTCGGTGGGGGAGATGGCCCAGGCCCCCGGCGGCGCACGGATGGATCTGGCCCGGGCGCCACTGAAATACCAGGGCCTGGCTCCCTGGGAGGTGCTGGTCTCCGAGGCCCAGGAGCGGATGACCGTCGCCGTGCCCCCGGAGAACCTGGAGCGCTTCATCGAACTGGCCCGACGGCGGGAGGTGGAAGCGACGGACCTGGGGGAGTTCACAGACAGCGGCGTTTTCCACTGCCTGTGGGGCGAACGAACGGTGACCTACCTGCCGATGGAGTTTCTGCACGAAGGGCTGCCCCCCATGCGCCTCGAGGCTCGCTTCGACCCGCCCGAGATCGCCGATCCCCAGCGCTTGCCGTTGCCGGCGGCTCGGGGCCTGGGAGAGCAGGCGCGGGCCTTCATCGCCCGCCACAACCTGGCTTCCAACGAGGCGCTCTGCCGGGTTTACGATCACGAGGTCAAGGCGTTGACGGTGGTCAAGCCCTGGGTGGGCGTTCACCGGGACGTGCCCTCCGACGCCACCGTCTTCCAGGTCGACCACCAGGGCTGGGAGGGTTATGCCCTGGCGGAGGGGATCTTTCCCACCTACTCGGACATCGACGCTCACGCCATGGCCCAGGCGGCGATGGATCTGGCCCTGCGGCGCCTGCTGGCCGCCGGGGCGAGGCCGGACCGGATCGCGGCCCTCGACAACTTCTGCTGGCCGGATCCCCTGCCCGGGCCGACCAACCCGGACGCCGAACACAAACTGGCCCAGCTCGTACGCACCTGTCGCGGACTCTACGAGTCCTGCACGGCCTACGGTGTGCCGCTGATCTCCGGCAAAGACTCGATGAAGAACGACGCGGTGATCGGCGGCAAGAGGATCAGCATCCCTCCCACCCTGCTGGTTTCCGCCATCGGCCTGGTACCCGACGTGCGGCAGGCGATGACCCTCGAGGTCCCGGAGCACCGGCTGGAGATCCTGATGCTCGGGGTCACGGCCGACGAGTTGGGAGGCAGCCAGTGGGCGGCCCACCGCGGCGTGGACTTCCCCCGGGTGCCCCGTTGTCGGCCCAGGGCCTGGGCGCCCCGCTACCGGGCCCTGGCCGGTGTGATCCGCGACCGCCTGGTGCAGGCCGTTCACGCGCCGGCCCTGGGCGGTCTGCTGCCCGCCCTGCTGCGCCTGGCCCGGGCCGGCGATGCCGGCGTGGAGGTGGACCTGGAAGCCTTGCCGGTGGAGGGAGACGTAGGCTGGGAGGCCCGGCTTTTCGGCGAGTCCTGCGGGCGCATGCTCCTGTGTTGTCGACCCGAAGACAGGGAAGAGGTTTGCCGGCGGCTGGCGGGTGAACCCCTGGCCCGCATCGGTCGCTTCGGTGACGACGGGCGGCTGCGCGTCTCACTGGGCCGGCGGCTGTTGCTGGACGAGAGCGTGGAGACACTGGTGTCCTGCTGGCGGCGCGAGGCCGCCGGGGAGGAAAGTTAGATGGGCGCGGGCGACAACGCGGGCCTGAGGGTGCTGATTCCCGTCGGGCTGGGGCTCAACTGCGAGGCGGAGACGGCCCACGCCTTTCGTTCCCTCGGCGTGGAGCCCGACAGGGTGCACCTGACCGACCTCTTCGCTCACCGGGGGCCGCGGCCCCTGGCCGATTACCACGTGATCGCCTTCATCGGAGGATTCTCCTACGGTGACCACGTGGCGGGCGGCCTGGTGCTCGCCACGCGCCTGAGAGCGCACCTCGAAGACGACTTGCGGCGCTTCCTCGAAAGGGGGGGGCTGGCCATCGGGATCTGCAATGGTTTTCAGACCCTCGTGCGCCTGGGCCTGCTGCCGGGGCCCGAGGAGGGAGCCCACGATTTCGTGCAGCGGGCGGACCTGGGGCCCAACGATCGTCTCGGCTACCGTAACGCCTGGGTGCGCCTGCGGGTCGAGCCGGGCACGCGCTGCCTTTGGACCCGGGGGATGGATTCATTCGAACTGCCCGCCCGCCACGGCGAGGGCAAGTTTCTCACCGAGCCCGCCGGCCTGGTCCGGCGTCTTGCCGAGGACGGCCGGGTGGCGGTGCGCTACGTGGACGAGGCGGGCCGGCCCACGGAGCGGTGGCCGTGGAACCCCAACGGCTCGACGGGCGGAATCGCCGGGATCTGTGATCACTCGGGAAGGGTTTTCGGCCTGATGCCTCATCCCGACGCTTTCCTGCATCCCTGGCACCATCCCGACTGGCGCCGACAGCCGGCTCCCGAAACCCGGGAGCCGGCGGGACTGGCCCTGTTCCGCTCGGGCCTCGACGCCGCCCGGGAGCTGGTGTAGGTCCATGGGTGCGGAGTCCTCCCCGGTCCGAGGCGCGTTTCTTTTTCTCGCCGTGCTGATCGCCGCGTTCAGCGTGCAGGCCTACAGCCAGCGCTGGTACAACGACGACACCTTCATCACCTTCCGCTACTCCCGCAACCTGGTGGAGGGTGCGGGGATCGCCTGGAACACGGTGGACGGTGTGCCGGTGGAGGGCAGCACTTCCCTGGGCTGGATGCTGCTCGCCGCTTTGGGGATGGTCGTCGGTCTCGACCCGGTGGGGTTTACCCATTTCCTGGGGATCCTCGCCGGGGCGGCCGCGATGGTGGTCAGTTGGCGCGTCGCCCGGGATCGGCTCGGACTGTCTCCCCTGCGGGCCCTCGCCGCGCCTTTGGTGCTCGCTCTCGGGCGCCAGTGGCTGGTGTGGGCGGTGGCCGGTCTCGAGACCCGGGCCGCCACCCTGCTGGTGCTCGTGGCCACCGCGCGCCTGGCGCTGGAGATCGAGGATCCCGGGCGTCGGGCCTGGATCAGCGGCCTGCTGTTTTTCCTCGCCACGGTCTTTCGTCCGGAAGTGCCCCTGCTGCATCTCGCCGCGGGAGCGGGCCTGGCCGTGGCGGCCGGCGGCAGGGACTCGCTCAAGAGGATCGCGCTGTCCGGCCTGGTCCACGGCGCCTGGCTCCTCGGACTCTGCGGCTGGCGTATGGCGCTGTTCGGCAAGCCCCTGCCCAACACCTTCTACGCCAAGGTGGGCGGGGTGCAGCTTTCGCTGGGCCTGACTTACGTGGGGCAATTCCTGGCGCAGAACTTCGCCTGGATCTGGCTGCCGTTGATCGTGGCGGGGGTGTGGTGGGCTCGCCGCCGCCTGCCGCTCCTGGTGCCCGCCCTGCTGGCCCAGGCTCTGTTCTGGACGACCTGGGTCGCGGTGGAGGGCGGGGGCGCCTGGGAGTTTCGTTTTTTCGACATGCTGCTGCCCGGTCTGGCCCTGCTGGCGGCCTTCTCCCTCGACCGCCTGGCGCCCGCGGAGGCCGGGCGTCGTCGGCTATTCGCCGTGGGGGCGTGGGTCGTGGCGGCCGCCTTCGCCGTGCCCACCTTCAGGCCCTTCCAGGAGTTCTTCCCGACGGTCTCGTGGCGCTCACTCAAGCACTCGGCGGACGAGATGCTGCGGGAAGGCCGCTTGCTGGCGCCCTACCTGGGTCCCACTGACCGGATCTGCATCGGCTGGGCCGGGGCTCTGCCCTGGGTGACGGGTGCGTGGCACTTCGACCCCTTCGGGCTGAACGACCCCGAGATCGCCACCCGGCCGTTCCAGAAGCAGAGCGTGCTCTTCCACCAGCGGCATGCCACCTGGGACGACGTGGTGCGCCGCCGGGTGATGTTCTGCGATATCTTCAACCAGTTTCTCTATGACCGGCCTTACGCCCCCAACCAGGTGCCTCGGAGCTTGATGCCCTGGGCCCGGGATGGGGTGATGGTGCACTGCCTGGAATTGCCGATCCGCGAGCGCTGGCGCTACTGGATCTTCGCCTCTCCCGCGCCGGTGAGCGAGGTCCGTGCCTGGGCCGGGAGGAAGGGGCTCAAGGTGCACTACTCGGCGCCGCTGATCGTCTCCCGCCCCGGAGTGCGTCGGTGAGGGGCCTGCCTGCCGGCGCGGTCTCCTGGGTGGAGATCGACCTGGACGCTCTCCGGCGCAACCTGGGGGCGTTTCGCAGCCGGTTGGGGCGCGGCACTCGCCTGGCGGCGGTGGTCAAGGCCAACGCCTACGGTCACGGGGTGGAGCTGGTGGCGCCGGCGGCTCTCGAGGCCGGCGCCGACGTGCTGGCGGTGATCAACCTGGCCGAGGGGGTCGCATTGCGGAGGCTGGTGGGGCGGGACGTTCCCATCGTCGTGCTCGGCCGCGTGCCCCCCGGCGATTGCCCCCCGGCGGTGGAAGCCGGCCTCGAGCTGACTCTCTACGACCGGGCCGCCGCCGAGGCCCTGGCCGTGGCGGCGCGGCGGTTGGGGAGGGTGGCCCGGGTGCACCTGAAGGTCGAGACGGGAACCCACCGGCAAGGCCTGGCCGGCGAGGCGTTGCTCGACCTGGCGCGCCATGTCGCGGGTCGTGAAAGCCTCCGCCTGGCCGGGATCTCGACCCACTTCGCGGACATCGAAGACACCACCGATCACGACTTCGCCCGTCGGCAGTTGGAGACTTTCCTGTCCTGCTCCGAGCAGGTCCGTGCGCTCCATCCATCGTCGACGCCGCTGCGCCACGTGGCCTGTTCGGCGGCGGCGATCCTGTTTCCCGAAACCCATCTGGACATGGCGCGTGTGGGCATCGCCCTCTACGGTCTGTGGCCTTCCCGGGAAACCCTGGTCTCGGCCCGGGAGCGAAGCCTGGCCGATTTCCAACTCGAACCCGTGCTGAGCTGGAAGGCCGCCATCGCCCAGGTGAAGGTGGTGCCACGGGGCGCCTGGGTCGGTTACGGGCGGTCGTGGCGCGCGGGCCGGGAGAGCCGGATCGCCGTCGTGCCCGTGGGCTACTACGAGGGCTACGACCGCTCCCTTTCGGGTCGGGCCCACGTGTTGTGTCATGGAAGCCGGGCTCCGGTGGTCGGTCGGGTATGCATGAACATGTTCATGATCGATGTCACCGACGCCGGGCCGGTACAGGCCGGAGACGAGGTGGTCCTGATCGGTGCGTCGGGAGGGGAGCGGATCCGTGCGGAGGATCTGGCGGGCTGGGCCGGGACGATCCACTACGAGATCGTCTCCCGCATCCACCCCTCCTTGCCCCGGATCGCCGTCAGCCGAGACCGAAGCGCTTGAGCTTGCGATAGAGGGTGGTGCGGCCGATGCCCAGTCGTCGCGCCGCCTGGCTGAGATTGCCCCGGCAGGCCTCCACCGCTCGCCGCACGTGCTGGCGCTCGACTTCCTCGAGGGGAGCGATGCTCTCTCCGGAGAGGGCCGGCGGCAGGGAAGAGCGTCCCGCGGTGAGGGACCGGGCGCCGCCGATCCCGGGGGGCAGGTGCTCGGGGAGAATCGTCTCCCCGCCGGCGAGGACCAGCGCCCGCCGAATCACGTTCTGCAGTTCACGGACGTTGCCCGGCCAGTCGTGGCTCTCGAGGCATTCGAGGGCTGCGGCGGAGATGCCCTGGGTCGGGGCTTTGCCCGCGCGGGCGATGACGTGGTCGACCAGCGCGGGAATGTCTTCCTTGCGGTCCCGCAGGGGCGGGATGTGGACCGGAAAGACCGCCAGGCGGTAGTAGAGGTCCTCCCGAAATCGTCCTTCCGCCACCGCGCGCTCGAGATCCTGGTGGGTCGCGCAGATCACCCGCACATCCACCCGGATCGCCGTGTTGCCGCCGAGGCGGAACACCGTCCGGTCCTGGAGCACCCGGAGCAGCTTGGCCTGCACCGCGGGAGCCATGTCGGCGATCTCGTCGAGGAAGAGGGTGCCCCCGTCTGCCTGCTCGAATTTTCCGATGTGCCGGCTGGTGGCGCCGGTGAAGGCTCCCTTTTCATGCCCGAAGAGTTCGCTTTCCAGCAGTCCTTCAGGTAGAGCCGCGCAATTGACCGGCAGGAAGGGGCCGTTCGAGCGGGGGCCCTCGGCGTGGATCACCCGGGCGAAGAGATCCTTGCCGGTACCGGAGGCACCGGTGAGAAGAACGGTCAGATCGCTGGGAAGCACTTTCTCCACCAGGGCCAGGCATTCTCGGAGGCCACCTTCGGCGCCGATGATCTCGGAGAAGCGTTCCGTGGCGGCAAGGCGGCACCGCAGCCGCCGGACTTCCCGGGCCAGGTGACGGATTTCGAGCCCATTGCGCAGCGCGATTTCGAGGCGCTCCAACTCGAAGGGCTTGGCGAGGAAGTCGTGGGCGCCGAGTTTCATCGCCTCCACGGCCGTGTCCACCGATCCATGGGCGGTGAGAACGATCACCGGCAGATCGCGATCGATGCGACGGAGGTGGCGCAACACCTCGAGACCCGCCATGTCGGGCAGTTTCAGGTCCAGCAGGACGAGATCCGCGCCGCTTTTCTCGAAGGTCTCGATGGCTTGTCCCCCGCTGCCGGCGGTGGAGACGGTGTAGCCGGCCCGGCCCAGGTTATGGGCCAGCAGGCGGCAGATGTTCGGCTCGTCGTCCACCACGAGGATCCGTGCGGTGGTTTCCCGCGCGCTCGGAGAGGACGGCTGGGGCGGGGTGAGGATCGCGCTCATGGGTTCCACTCCTGGCGTCCTTCCCGGGTGCCGGGTGGCAGAGCGTGGCGAATCGGTGCGGACCTCCTGGAGTCAATATGGTGACGGCGGCCGCCTTGTGCCAGCGTGAAACACCTTCCCGCGTATCGAAATGGAACGTTCCGCCCGCGGGAGCGCGCCGCCAAGGAGACCGGTGGCGGACCGGTGGCGGAGAAGGTCTTTGATCTTGACGGAAAAGGTCCATATTATCCCGCAATCGGGTGTGAGTCGGTGCTGGTGTGATCCTTGCATCTGCACTTCGGCGCGAGCGGGAAGGAGCGAGGAAGAGCGAGGTCTCTCTTGGCTTCCGACAAGCAGCAGGGTATTGACTCTCGTGCGGGGAGGACGCCCGGGGCCCGATACCCCGAAAGTTTCGCCGATCCGGCGGCCCCGTCTTCCGAGTGGGCCGTGTCGATCTTCGACGCGTTGCCCGACGCGGTGCTGGTCACCGACGCGGAGGGCCGCATTCAGTGGGTCAGCCACGTCTTCTCGCGGCTTTTCGGCTATTCCGAGGCCCTGCTTCGTGGGGAAAGGGCCAGTCTGATCGTCGGGCCCTACGCATCCGAAGCGGAAGGTCGTGCCCTGTCCGAGCTGGTGGCCCGGGGCGAGGGGGACATCGATCTGACGGCTTTCAACCAGGAAGGCATCTCGTTCCCCGCCTGGATCCGCGTGCGGATACCCGACAAGCATCCTGAACTGCGGCTGGTCGTGGTGACCGATGGAAGCGAACGGGAACGTTTGCGCGCCGAACTGGTGGTCAAGGCGGAGGCGGCCCAGCGCGAAAAGGAAATCTTGCGCTCCACCGCGGAATCCATCGCGGAAGGCTTGCTGGTCGCCGACGATTCCGAGCGCATCGTTCTGGTCAACAGTGCGGCGAGCCGGCTGCTGGGCGTCTCGGCGACGGAGATCAACGGCCGCCCACTGGCCTCGGTGGAACTTCCCGGCACCCTGCGCGGGCACTGGCTGGCGTTTCTCGCGGGGGCGCGCCAGATCGACGCCCGTGGTCTCGAAGTTGAGGTCGGGGACGAAACGCGCCATGTGCAGGTGCAGTTGGCCAAGGTCTGCAGCGTTCGAGGACTGCCCCTGGGTTCGGTGGTCGTCCTGGCCGAGGAGGCCGTGGGCGGCAAAGACGCCGGGGATGGTGCGGCCCTCCTCGAGGTCTTCTTCCACCAGTTGCGCACACCACTGGCCTCGATTCAAGGATTCGCGGCGACGCTGACCGGCGACGAGAATCTCGCCCCGGAACTGCAGCGGGAGTTCTGCGGCATCATCCGCAAGGATGCCGCCCGCCTTGCGCGACGGCTCGAGACATGGCTCGAGATCTTCCGCCTTCATGCCGGCCTCCCGGTTCTCGAGCGGGACCTGGTGGATCTCAATGGACTTTTGCTGGAATCGGTGGACCAGGTCTGCGAAGAAGCGTCCGTCGATCCCTCTCGATTCCAGGTGGATCTTCCCGGAAACCCCGTCATCGCGTCGGTCGATCGCAGGCGAGTTCAGAACGCGCTCAAGGAACTCGTGCGCAATGCCGTGGAGCACGGTTGGTCGGAGCGGGGAGTGTCGATCAGCCTGAGGGGCGACTCGGGGGCGGCGACGGCGGAAGTGCGCGACTGGGGCCAGGGGTTGCCTCCGGGCGCGGAAGAAGCCTTCGCGCGGGTTGCGAGTGCTTTCCCCCATCGTGCCGACGGCGGGACCGCGGTGGGCCTGGGTCTCGCATTTTGCCGCAAGGTGGCAGAGCGGCACGCGGGAGATCTGCGCGTGGAGACGGCCGAAGGCGGGGGCGTGCGGGTCGCCTTGAGGCTGCCCCTGTAGACTTGGGACCCGGTGCCGCAGCAAAAAAGGGACGCCCGGGAGGGCGTCCCTTTTCCCTGACGGGATGTGTTTGGTATCTACCTTTTCTTGGTCGTGCGACGGGTCTTGCGCCGGGTGGTCTTGCGCTTGGTCGCCTTGCGCGCCGTCTTCTTTTTGGTGGCCTTCTTCTTGGCCGTCTTCTTTTTGGTGGTCTTGCGCTTGGTGGCCTTCTTCTTCGCGGCCTTCTTCCTGGTCACCTTCTTTTTGGTGGCCTTCTTCTTGGTCGCCTTCTTCTTCGTGGCCTTCTTTCTGGTGGCCTTCTTCTTGGCGACCTTCCGCTTGGTGGCTTTTCTCGCCACCTTCTTCTTGGTGGCCTTGCGCATCGCCATGGGCCTGGTGCCTCCTTTCTCGGACGAGAGCTTCGTCCGGTGTCGCGTGACGGGAAGTCACGCAGTATTCAGAACTTCGTCGTGAATATGGTTGAACTGTTTCGCACTTGTCAAGAGCTGTCCGAAGGAAAGTCTCATTCCACGGGGGACTTGGTCTCTTCGGGAGAGCCGGGGGCGGAGCGTCGGGGGCGTCCTGGACGCGGAGGCATGAGTTGCTGGAGGCCCAGTTCCCGGATCCGTCGGCGCAGAGTGCGAACACTGATGCCGAGCATCTCGGCAGCTCGAGTTCTCGAACCACCGGTTGCGCTGAGGGTGGCGCGAATCGCCTCGGCCTCGATGTCCCGCAGCGAGCGGCCGGCCATGTCTCGGAGCGGGACGGCCGGAGACAGGCCGCCACGAATCGCAGCGGGTAGATGTTCGACGTCGATGGTTTCCGCCGCCGTGGAGACCACCACCGCTTCGAGAGTGTTGATCAGCTCCCGCACATTGCCTGGCCATGGGTAGCGACGAAGGGTGTCCAGGGCTTTGTCCGTGATGCGGCGCAGTCGGAGGTGGTTGGTTCGGCAGAGTTCCTCGAGAGTCGTAGTGACCAGTTCCGGGATGTCCTCGCGGCGTTGGCGGAGAGGCGGTACTTCAAGAGTCACGACTTTGAGGCGGTAGTAGAGGTCTTCGCGAAAGCGGCCTTCGCGCACCATCCGCTCGAGATCCGCGTTGGTGGCGGCGACCAGGCGCACGTCCACCCTGAGGGTGCGCGATCCACCGACTCGCATGAACTCCTGGGTTTCGATCACCCGCAGCAGCTTGGCCTGGGTCGCCACGTCGGTCTCACCGATCTCGTCGAGGAAAAGGGTCCCGGAGTGGGCCAGTTCGAACTTGCCGGCCCGACGGCTGACCGCGCCGGTGAACGCGCCTCGCTCATGACCGAAGAGCTCGGTTTCGATCAGGTGCGGCGGCAGCGCGGCGCAATTGATGGCGACGAAGGGAGCCTGGGCCCGCGGTGAACGGAAATGCAGACTGCGGGAGACGAGTTCCTTGCCTACCCCGCTCTCCCCCCTGATCAACACCGTGGTCCTCAGCCGCGCCACCCTGTCCAGGGTCTCCTGGAGCTTGCGCATGGCCGCCGAGTGGGCGACCACCGTGCGGGCCTTGAATGAGCGGCGGGAGCGCTCGGTGATGGCGTCTTCGAGACTCGCCAGGTGCGCCCCCAGGTCCCGGGCCTCGAGCAGGCGACCCACCCTCAGGCGCAGTTCGAGGGGATGAGCGGGGCTGTGCACCACATCGTGGGCCCCGGCTTCGAGAAGGGTGTAGGCCGGAGACGGGTCGCCCGGGGGAGCGATGACGATGATGATGGGGGGGTCGGGGGGGCGGCGTAGCCGAACGAGTGCTTCTTCGGGTTGGGGGCCGAGGAGGCCGTAGTCCACCAGCAGCACGTCGCAGGGCTCGATCTCGATTTCGCCGAGGATGGCCTCGAGATCGGTCGCTGTTCGCAGGTGGGGGCAGAGGTCGGGACAGCCCTGGCGGATACGTGACGCTTCCGAAGGATTTTGGACAGCGACGATGGCGCGGCGCTGGGGGGAGACAGGGAAGCTGGGAGGGGCAGTGGCCATGGTCAGGCTACTCCGCCAAGGGGTGTCGCGGTGATGCGACCAGGGCTATTCTCGGCCATCGTGGCCTAGAATACAAGGCGAAATGGGTCAGAATCGCCGTGTTATTCCCCGCCACCGCGCGCCGGCTCGCTGTCTCAGTACTATAACGCTTTGTTAAACAGCATGTTAGATCTTTCTTCCGGAAGGCGATGAGCTGGCAGAGTTATTGCTTCCCAATAAAGGGCGATGGCGGCTGCACCCCCGCAGCGCAACTCGAAAACGCGAAGGGGACGACTCATATGGCGACGATGGCGACGAAAAAGCTGGGCACGAAGACCACCACGCGGCGCAAGACCACCCGCAAGCCGAAGGAACTGGTGAACTACAGCTTCAACGGCGAGAACTACGTGCTGGACCTGCACCGGGACCGGGTCTACCGCAACTGGATGGCGATCGAGACCAACAAGGGCGTTTCCATCATCGGCGCGTACAAGGCCTCCCTCGGGCTCTGATCGCGCTGGTCCGACGGCGGCCCGGTGGTGGGGCTGCCGGCCCGAACACGAGATCATCAGGAAAGGGACGACCCGCGGGTCGTCCCTTTCTCGTCTCTGCTTCGTCATGTTCTTGCGGCGACGGCCTTCGCCGGCTTCGACGGTAACGGAGATCTCGACGTCCGCCTCGAGGCCCGGGAGGGCAAGACCTGGGTCGTCTGGGAGGACTCGGCAGCCCACCTGGCATGGTGCGAGCTGCTCCCCGGCGGG